>DLME01000224.1:4412-6173 GCA_002479215.1 Syntrophaceae bacterium UBA7544 | reverse complement strand
GGGTTATGGATGGCTATGCCGGCGTTATTTACCAGGATATCGACTTTACCGAAATGCTCTAAAGTCTTATTAACCATTGAATCCACCGAAGCTTTATTTGAAACATCGGCACGAATGGCCAATGCTTCCTGACCGTTTTTTCTAATCTCTCTTGCGACAGATTCAATTTCTGATAATGTTCTCGACACAACTACTACTTTTACTTTTTCTCGAGCTAAAGCCATGGCCGTCGCCTTGCCGATTCCACGTCCGCCACCGGTAACAATTGCGACTTTATTTTCCAGCTTCATAGTTATTCCTCCGTTTTTGACAAGTAAACTTATTCCGACGCTTGATTACCAGGCTGATTACAAAGTTTTCAGTTTCTCTAAAGCATCTTTTGCGGCGCCACCCACCGCAATGCTAGGTATAGCGCTATCCAGCGCTTGTTCCACTGATTTCAATATTTCGTTTAGTTCAAGATCCTTTGGATTCTGGCCGATTATGTATTTAATGACATGATGTGCGCCTTCACGTAAAAATAATTCTTTCGGCTCATCAGTCAAAGCAATGAGTAGGGGTTTGACACTATCACTACCGATTGCAATAAGGGCTTCGGCTGCAAGCCAACGGATATCGAAAACTTCATCTTGCAGGGTTTTAATTAACGAAGAAATAGATGCAGGGTCGGCAATTTTTGCTAACGCCTTTGCTGCCTCCCAGCGGATTTGTTGCTGTTTGGACGCAAGTGCCTGGATTAAAGAAGGCACCGCTTCTTTCCCTAAATCGATCAGATTTAAACGAGCATGTTCTCGAACAAATCCATCATTGCTACCCAATTTATTTACCAGGCCGCTGATGATTTCCGAGGTGATTTTCCTCTTATTCGCTTCCATTGCTTGTCAAACCTCCGGCTTTTCTTTTTTAGCAAAACCCTAAAATCACATTTTCAAAACATATCGATTAGTGACCGTCGCAGGAACCATTCATTTCATTTTGAGCCCTTATGTTTATTAGCCCGGTTAACACCCCAAATGATTAAAGCCGCAACCCCACCCAATAATATAATTACCAGTAAAATCCCTATCACCATCCAGCCGTTATTATGAATGTACATTTGATCTCACAATCTTTGACATGCGAATTATTGAACCAGCTCCTGCAACTTTTTAAGAATGTCGATCATACCACCGGTGTCCTGTCCACAATAGGTTAAGAGGTCAGTGCGTATCTTCTGACGTTCTGCATCCGAGATATTACTAAAAGCAGCTTCCATGAATTTCAAACTGGCTGTCGTCCCTTCGCCTATCTCCAGATCTTTATAGCTCAAATGCGTTAGTACAGGGAGAACTTGTTTTAGTGAGGCACTACCCAGCTGTTTTGGGTGGTAATAACTAAAATCCCTGAAGGGCACGTTCAGGTCTATGATGCGCTCGTTGATACTATCCACCCACTCTTGATATTCCGGGAAAGCCCCTGCCAATTCTTTCAGCCGGCTTTTCTCAAATGCGGCATAATAAACCAATATACTGCCTTTGGGACCGATGGACTTCTTCTTGATAATTACTCCGTAGGTCATTATAAGCTTTAATTTTTAATAGAGACCGTACTCGTGCTAATAGCTCCAATTTATCAACTGGTTTGGAAATAAAATCATCACAACCAGCCTCAATTCCTCTAACACGATCCTCGGTTTCCCGTAGTGACGTAACCAAAATTATCGGAAGCAAATGATTTTTATCATCTTGCCTGATTCTGCGGGTAACTTCAAACCCATCAATA
>DLME01000224.1:365-4357 GCA_002479215.1 Syntrophaceae bacterium UBA7544 | reverse complement strand
GTAACTTCAAACCCATCAATATCTGGCATCATGACATCCAGTAGGATCAGATCGATTTTATTGCCCTCAAGCTTCGTTAGCGCTTCTTCTCCGCTTGCCGCTTTTACAAGTTTGTAACCACAAGGGAGAAGATATGCTTCAAGCAGTTTTACGTTTTGAGGATAGTCATCGACAATTAAGATTACTGAGTTACCATTCATTCTATATCCCTGTTAGTTTCGAGCTTTCCAATGAATTAGAGAAATCATCCTATTTATTGACCAATTTATCTGCGGAAAACTCTTTTCTGTGTGTTGTCAAAAAATATTCAATGGTTTTCAAGACTTCTTGAATATCTATTGGCTTGGCAATATACCCGTCACATCCAGCTTCGATGGTTTTCTCTCTGTCTCCCTTCATGGCATAGGACGTAAGCGCTATGACAGGTATATGTTTGGTTTTGGTATCCGCCTTGATGATCCGTGTTGCCTCTAACCCATCCATCTTGGGCATCATGATATCCATTAGGATAAGATTCGGAATTTTCTTCCTGGCTGATATAACTCCCTCTTCACCATCGGATGCCTCTAAAATTTCATACCCAAATCGTTGCAATAAATCGCGGAGAAGTTTCATATTTTTAGGTTCATCTTCGACGATCAAAATTGTTTTTCCCATATCTTTCTCCTTAATATCTCCAACCTTACTTTCAGACGGGCAACGTAAAGGTGAATTTACTCCCTTTGTTTGTCCCTTCGCTTTCCATCCATATCTTGCCGCCGTGTTTCTCAACGATGCTTTTGGTTATCGCTAAGCCAAGCCCCGTGCCCGGCGTCTTCCCTTTAATGCCACCACTGGCCTGGTAGAATGCTTCAAAAAGCTTCTTCTGTTCCTGGGGCGTCATGCCGATGCCTGTGTCCGAGACACTGATCTCTAATTCTTTTTCTTCCTTTCTTGCTTCTACCGTGATCGCGCCACCATCAGGGGTAAACTTGGCGGAGTTAGACAACAGATTGAACATCACCTGCTTCAGCCTTCGCTCATCACCCTTGATTTTCGTTCCATTTATATTTTCAGCAATCTGTAAATCCAAACTTATGCTGTGGGACAGAGCTTTCTCTTTGATCATGACCAGACTGTTTTGCAGCAGTTCAGATATCTTAACTTCAGATACGTCCAGTTCCATCTTCCCGGCTTCTATTTTAGACAGGTCCAATATATCGTTGATTAACGACAGCAAATGTTTACCGCTATCCACAATATCAGCCACGTATTCTGATTGTTTATCATTGAGATCGCCGAAATACTTCTCATTTAAAACCTGCGAAAAACCAATAATGGCATTGAGCGGTGTCCTCAGTTCGTGAGACATACTGGCTAGAAAATCAGATTTTGCCCTATTGGAAGCTTCGGCAACTTCCACTGCTTCCTCCAGTTGTTTTGTCCTCTCTTCGACTTTCGTCTCCAACTGCGAATTAAAGGACTTCAGTTCTTCATTGAGCTTTGCCAACTGGTCGGTCGCTTCCTTCCGCTCGAGGGCATTTCCGATTATCTCTGAACATAAACGCAAAAGCGCGATGTCATTATCATCACGCCGTTCCACTTCAGTAATGTTATCAAAACCAATGAAACCTCTGAGTTTTCCGCTGGTGATAACGGGCAGTACCAGCGCTGATTTGATTCCCTGTTTCTCCAGCATTTCTTTTTCGGCACTGGCATCGGGAATTTTAGAAACATCCGGGATATGAATGGCTTCCCCATTACTCAGCATTGACATCCATCCGGGGAACACATCGACAGGAATAATTTTAAGATTAGGTATTTGTGAGCTAACAGCATCAGCATACCAATCATTCGTGTTTTCCATTGTGTTATTTGTGCTGCGGAATAAAAAGAGATAAACCCGACTTGCCCGACTAAGCATGCCAATATCAGCGAGTGAATTATTTATTGCGACATCCAGGTCAGAAATACCCACAAACCGTGAGGACACTTTAGCAATGGTCTCCTCAAATTCCAGCCTGCGTTGAATCGCCTCTGCGGCTCGCTTGCGCTCATTCAGTTCAGTCTCGAGTATTACTCTTTCTTTGGAGGCAGCTTCGGCTTTCATGCGTTGGGTATCATCGTGCAGAATAACCAGATGACCACTAAGATGTTGTAGAGTTCCTATTGGGGTGATACGCACTCCGTAAAAATGTTGTTCCTGTCCTTGCCCTAGGATTATTGCAGCCTCAGTTTCACCCATGCCCCGTTTCAGTTCAAGCAAGCCTAGTTGTCCCGGCAGTACTTGATTATATTGCCGCCCAAGGATCTCTGATCTATTGCCACCGATAATATTTTGTGCTGCGGGGTTAATTTCTACCACACGCTGCTGAATGTCTAAAATAATAACGCCGTCAGCCATGCTCTGTAGGATCGCATCATGGGCGATTGGCATAATAATATCGAGCAGTTGCAAACGGGAAAGACCCCATAAAAAAGCCAAGCCAGTTACTGCAAATGCCAGCGGTGTCGGGTCGATAACTGTAAATGGTTTAATGCCAGCGATATAAAGAATGTTGGCGACCCATGGTACAAATGCAGCTAATAATAAGATCCCTGCTTGTTTTCTATAAATACCCCGTGATTTCCTGTAGAAATCCAACAGAAAAATGTTTCCGAGCAAAAGTAATGAATAGGAGTAAAGTGAATGGATCCAGAACCACCAGTTGTGCGTGACAGCATCCACTGGTGGGGAAAAACTGGTATTCAGCCAAATGTCCTTCCACATCAGATGAAGGGCGCCGTTAGTCCAAACCATTACAAGTGTAATTGCCGGCAGGATAAACAAGATTGCTAAATTGCGCAGTGTTATCCACTTTTCCCTCCTGGTATACAGTAAGGTGAATATTAGCCATACTACAGGCATTACGGTGATGCCAAAGTAAGACATTTGTATCCAGAAGATCTTGGCTGAAAGGTCCAGGCTGAAGTGCTCCAGTGTTACCGCAAACGACCACCATGCTAAAGCTAACATCAACCCTAAATATGTTTTCCCCATGGCGGTAGTACGATAGCGCAACCCGCGGTACGCCAAAAATAGCGCCATTACCAGGGTAAATAGGGGAAGTAACATATAGGGGTTATAAGCAAAATGCATTTTTCCTACTTTCCCTTAAAGCCATGCTGAGGCTTCATGGTTTCTTATTTTATAAACCTTGTTGTCCAAGATTGTATAAATGCATAGACCCACTCTTCTTCAACTTACCATTGCAATTCTGTTAGGCAGACCTTTTTTCTTTGCAGAATGAAAGCTTCAAGAAGTGCCTAATAATGGGCTTATCGCGTCCATCAGCTGTTGCCGGCTAAATGGTTTGGTCACATATCCGTCAGCGCCCATTTGCTTGGCTAGCCTTTTATTAAGATCGAAGCCGACGGCGGTAAGCATCACCACAGGGATATTTTTAGTCGACTGGTCCGCTTTAATTAAACTGCATGCAGCATAGCCGTCCATCTTGGGCATCATGATATCCATCAAAATGAGGTTCGGGTGGGCTGATTTAGCCTTTTCAACACCTTGTGCGCCATCCCACGCCTCTACAGTTTCATAACCGGATATTTTGAGTAAGTCCCGCGTTAGCGTCATGTTCTTAGGTTCGTCTTCGACAATAAGTATTGTTTTTCCCATATTTTCTCCTTAATACCTCTACGTCTTATCAGGGTTGGAGGACTTGATCGATTTTATCAAATAGATCTTTAGTGGCAAAGGGCTTAGTTATATAAGCACTAGCCCCCATATGTTGACTAAGTTTGATATTGAGTTCAAAACCAATGGCGGTAACCATGATGACCGGAATCGATTTCGTAGCCGGGTCATTCTTAATCACATGGCATGCAGTCAGTCCATCCATCCTGGGCATCATCATATCCATCAGAATTACATCCGGGTTTTGAATGTTGGCAATTTCTACTGCCTGTTTCCCGTCTTCAGCTTCAACAATATCGAATTTCTTGCTCAATATTGTGCGTGACAG
>DLME01000224.1:0-274 GCA_002479215.1 Syntrophaceae bacterium UBA7544 | reverse complement strand
TTTGGCTCATCATCAACAATGAGAACTTTCCTTTTAGTAATTATCTGTTCCATTTCTTCCAAATACTCCTTTTATTTTAAGGCCTTGCCGACATGTTTATGGCAACTTTTATGTTTTTCTCCGTGTTGGGGCAAGCCGTGTCTGTTTTTAGGAAAGCACTGGCTACAACCGGGTCGAACTGGGTTCCCATGCATCGCTTGATTTCTTCCCGTGCTGCAGCAATAGATATTGCCGGACGATAAGGACGGTCAGAGGTCATAGCATCAAAAGCATC
>DLME01000197.1 GCA_002479215.1 Syntrophaceae bacterium UBA7544 | reverse complement strand
ATGGCGCGGGCAACCTATCTGCAAAAGATTGCTGTTGTTCCGGAAGATGTTGCCCAAACGTTAACGATGGGCGTTACGATAGATCATGCCCTGTCCATCTCTATTGCTCTCCTGGGCGGGTTTCTTTGGGTGATATGGGGTTACCAGTATATATTTCTTCTGGGCGCGATCATCGCCGTGATTAATTTCTTTTCGGCATTGAGAGTTAAAACAAAGTAAATTATACTAGGGATAGGACTCCGGCAATTAAGCGTTTAATCTGGATACGGCGGCAGTTGAAGGGGCATCCTCTCGCTCAGGGTATGCCCCTTCAACTGCCGTTTTTCACATTGCACGTATTTGCATAAAATAATTGCAATAATGGGATTGTTGCGGTAGATTTAAACGCAAAAGAATTTCGATATAAGGATTGTAGCGAGTCGCTTTATTGCGGGTTATACAGACGGAAAGAGGCAGATAGAATTTATCTGGAAACCATATATATAGTAGTTAGGGCTCGGAATAATGGCACTCATTAACGAATCGAACGCTCACGAAAATTGGTTTGATGTATTGGCTTTGTGGAATCGGATTGCCAACTGGATTCACTACCAAACCTCTGAAACGGAGCTACGGCAGCAATTCAAGTCAATGCTGGTTTATCTATGGAGCGAGAAAGATTGGTTGCAGTGTCAGTACCCAACCAAAGCAAAAAAAATCGAGCAGGCGATTGATGCGTCTAAGTACATGGGTATCGTCGGCGACCTGGCGAACACAGTTAAACACCGAAATCTCACCAGGCATCGTCGAACTGCTGCTACCCAAACCAATTATTATGGCAAGGTCACCGTTTCTAAGGGTGTTGAGCGGCGCATGTACTACATCAGCATCGGGAGCGGAAAGCACGAAGAAATCATGACCGTGCTTCGCGGAGCGTTGGATGAGTTTAAGAAACTCAGGCACGGTTTGCTCTCCGGCTCGCTATGAACCAATCCCTAACATTTCCTTCCAGTGGACTACCTTCGGTAGCCGCTGAAGTCAGGCGTTAGGCAACGCGGCTTGAAACTTGTCTAACGATAAAGGATAAATAATGAGAGTTTATACAAACAAGGGGCAGGGCATTTCAACCAAAATTCGAAGTAATCGCGACGGCAAGAAATATATTATTTCGACTGCCAAAGATCCAAAAGGATTTTGGCAACTTGCAGTCTTTAGGTCTGTCTTTGGCTTCTCGAATCCCTACAAATCTTTGAGGGTTACGAATTCCCCAACTTTTGAGGAAGCGGAAAAAAAACACTTCGATGCCGAGGAACTAGTCGCAAACTCGCCAGTTGAAGAATGGCAAAACTGGGACTGATTTGGTTAAAGATTTCGGAAAAATATTTTCTTTACAACTATTCTTATTCCCAAACTAGGACGTTGCTAACAAAGATAGTGCCCTCAACTTATGTTTGGGGCTGTTCAAAAATGCTTAGATGCAAGGCGCGCAAAAAAGCGGGCCGCGAGGCGTATATAGACATACGTCGAGCGGTGCGGTTTGTAGCGCAACACAACAGATGAGCGTTTTGTAAAGCCTTCGGCTTTTTTCGGCAGGGAATGTGTTTAAGCATGTTTGCGCCTCCCTTGCCGGAATGCGCCCCCGGTCAACAGCTACATCACATAAAATTTTCCGGATCCACATCAACCGTAACCTTCACTGCGCTGTCAGTATGTTTGAGCAAGAGTTCCTGCGCGATTTGATGCAAGACATTTATGTCCTGTCCTTTGATCAGCATCTGGAAGCGGAAGCGTCCTCTGATTTTAGCCAGCGGTGATTCTGCCGGGCCGATTATTTCCGCGGCATTACTAAGACGTACCGATAGTTTCCTGGCCAGTTTGCCGATGAGCTTTGCCTGCTGAACAAGTGCTTCTTTTTTGTTGGAAGATAAACGCATATTAATGATCCGGCCAAACGGCGGGTATTGCAGCGATTGGCGAAAGCCGATTTCTTCGGCGTAAAATGATTTGTAGTCGTGATTTTGTGCATGTTTCAGAGCATAGTGTTCCGGATTAAAAGTTTGAATTATTACTTTGCCCGGGGCATCCCCACGACCGCCGCGTCCGGCCACTTGCGTCAGCATTTGAAAAGTTCTTTCTGATGCCCGGAAATCCGGCATATTCAGAGATGTGTCTGCCGCGATAACGCCAACCAGTGTGATAAACGGAAAGTCATGTCCCTTGGTGATCATTTGTGTGCCCAAAAGTATATCGATATCCCTTTTCCAAAGAGATTGTAGAATTTTTTCCTGACTTCCCTTACGTGTTGTCGTGTCGGAATCCATTCTTTGCAGTCGGGCGAACGGAAACAGGAGTTCGATTTCCTTTTCCAGCTTTTGTGTGCCTATACCATAACTCAACACGCGGTTGCCCTTGCAGGAAGGGCATAACGGCAATGCTTTCTGGGCGTAGTCGCAATAGTGGCATTTGGTAAGATTTTCGGCCAGATGATATTTCAGGGATACAGCGCAATTAGGGCAGCGGAAATTATAACCACAATCGGCACAGACAAGAAACGTATCAAAGCCGCGTTTGTTCAGAAAAAGTAAAACC
Organism: Syntrophaceae bacterium UBA7544; assembly: GCA_002479215.1. Taxonomy (GTDB): domain Bacteria; phylum Desulfobacterota; class Syntrophia; order Syntrophales; family Smithellaceae; genus UBA4810. The sequence continues at coordinate 1,535 of DLME01000197.1, read as the reverse complement.
TGTTCTTTTCTGCTTAATGTTTCCCCGATAGCAGAAATCAGAGCAGGGGAAAGAATCGGTGCCTTGCCTAGTTTTTCTTTTTGCGCCTTCATGTCGATAATCTCCACTACGGGTAAAGGCTTGTTGTTAATCCGTTGAGCTAATTCCAGATAATGGTATTTTTTTGTCTGAGCGTTGAAATATGTACGGACACCAGGTGTTGCCGAACCAAGCACAATGACAGCCTGAGCTAACTTTGCTTTCAAAACAGCCAGATCACGGGCATGGTAGCAAAGTCGTTCATCTTGTTTATAGGATGCATCATGCTCTTCATCGACGATGATCAGTTTCAGATTCGGCAAAGGAGCAAACAGAGCGGAACGTGCGCCGATTACCAGATTGATTCTGCCTCGTTTGATTTGCCGCCATTGATCGTAGCGGATAGATTCCGCAATACCGCTATGCAGTACGGCAATCTTCCGGTCGTCGAATCTCCCGGCAATACGGGAGATTAGCTGCGGGGTTAAGGCTATCTCCGGGACAAGGTAAATTGCCGATCCGCCATTTTTCAGAACATCTTCAATGGCGTTTAAATAGACTTCGGTTTTTCCGCTGCCGGTGACGCCATGAAGTAAAACCGGTGTAAAAATATTCTTTCCCAGATTTTGAGAAATTTCTTTGAGTGCTAGTTTTTGCTCACTGTTGAGAGTGATCCTTTCTTCGGCGCGGCTGATTGTCGGCTGAAGGGAAGCTTTGCGGATCACTTCGCTTGCTGTAAATTTGATGATTCCTTTAAGATGAAGATTATTGACAACGGCAATGGAGACTTTAGCCTTTTTCATTAAGTCGGTTAAAGCCATGGAACCATGTGCTTTCAGAAATTCGACAAGCAGTTCTTGTTTGGCGGTTAATTTTGTTCCGGCGATTTTGCTTTCGTCCAGCACCGCGATTTTTTCACTGCGCACGGAAAGTTGTTTATTTTGTTTTTCTTCAATCCGCAAAAGCCCCGACAGATGAAGATTTTGCACGATTGCAGAAATGTTTTTCAGGCCGCTTTCTTCGGTCAGAGCGTGCAAAGTAATACCCTCCGGAAATTGCCGCAATAGTGTAAGAACTTTTTCCTGCGCGGGAGACAAGGAAATGCCGTCAGGCAAGTCCAGAGGCGTAATCCAGAGAAAATCCTTTTTTTCGGGACCTGCAGGAATCAGCTCGGCTAAAGTTTTGCCCAGCGGATACATAAAATAAGTAGCAATCCACTGATAAAAATCAAGATCGGCCGTACTGAATAGAGCTTCGTCATCAAGTATTTCTAAAATGGATTTTACAGCGGCCAGGTTGCAGGTGGCATTTACAGCGACAATAAAGCCGGTGCGCTTTCTGCGGCCAAAGGGGATAAAGACTCGTTTGCCGATTTCAATTTCCTGCCGTAAATTTGAAGGAACTTCATAAGTGAAGAGCCTGTCGGCAGGAATGTTTAAAGCAACATTTACGAACATATAATCTTGTCCAATTCTAAAGGAATTTTTTGCCATACCGGCAAAAATTCTCGGCAAGGT
>DLME01000054.1 GCA_002479215.1 Syntrophaceae bacterium UBA7544 | reverse complement strand
AACGATCAATTACCGGACATTTAAACCGGAAAAAGATGGACTTTTTTGCGCAAAGATTTTTGGTCCGGTAAAGGATTATGAATGTCTTTGCGGACGTTACAAGAGAATGAAACACCGTGGGGTAGTTTGCGAAAAGTGCGGTGTCGAAGTTATTCAATCCAAAGTCCGTCGGGAAAGAATGGGGCATATTACTCTGGCAACACCCGTCGCCCACATCTGGTTTTTAAAGAGTCTTCCCAGTCGCATCGGAAATGTCATGGATTTATCCCTAAAGGAACTGGAAAAGGTTCTTTATTTTGAATCTTGGATTGTTCTCGATCCGAAAAACACTACTTTGAAGAAAAAAGAGCTGTTAACGGATGAGGAATACATTGAAGCCAAAGAACAATATGGAGAGGATGGTTTAGTCGCGGGAATCGGCGCTGAAGCGATCCGGCAGCTGCTGGAAGAAATCGATTTGGAAAAACTCTATGAAGAGCTGCGCGCGGAAGTAGTTACCGCTGTTTCCGACACCAAGAAAAAGAAACTCGTCAAAAGATTGAAAGTAGTGGAGGCTTTGCGCAAATCTGGGAATAAACCGGAGTGGATGATTTTGACAATCCTGCCCGTGATTCCGCCTGATTTGAGGCCATTGGTTCCTCTGGATGGCGGCCGTTTTGCGACATCCGATCTCAACGATTTATATCGAAGGGTTATCAATAGGAATAACCGCTTAAAGCGTCTGCAGGAATTGAATGCGCCGGAAATAATTATCCGCAATGAAAAGCGTATGCTGCAGGAAGCGGTAGATGTTCTTTATGACAATGGACGCCGCGGCCGGGCTATTACCGGAACAAATAAGAGGCCGCTCAGATCATTATCCGATATGTTGAAGGGAAAACAAGGACGTTTCCGCCAGAACTTATTGGGTAAAAGAGTAGATTACTCAGGGCGTTCGGTTATCACTGTTGGACCGGATCTAAGGCTTCATCAGTGCGGTTTGCCGAAAAAAATGGCGCTCGAACTTTTTAAACCTTTTGTTTACAACCGCTTGTTGGAAAAAGGATATGTTACCACCGTAAAAAGTGCCAAGAAAATGGTGGAAAGAGAAACTTCTGAAGTATGGGACGCGTTAGATGAAGTTGTGCGCGAGTATCCGGTCATCCTCAACCGCGCGCCAACCTTGCACCGCTTGGGCATGCAAGCCTTCGAGCCGGTGCTGATTGAAGGAAAGGCTATTCGTCTGCATCCGCTGGTTTGCACAGCTTTTAACGCGGATTTTGACGGAGACCAAATGGCCGTTCACATTCCGCTATCCATAGAGGCTCAAACTGAAGCGCGTGTCCTGATGATGTCCACGAACAACATTCTTTCTCCGGCCAACGGAAAGCCGATTATCATCCCCAGCCAGGATATCGTTTTGGGTATTTATTACCTGACCCGCGCCAAAAAGGATGTTAAAGGCGAGGGCATGATTTTCTCCGGTCCGGAAGAAGTGCGTTCCGCCCTTGACGCCGGAGCAATCGATCTGCACGCCCGTATTAAGGTACGAGTTGACTCGGAGTTGAAAGACACCACGGTGGGAAGAATTGTCCTTTCGGAAATAGTTCCCGAGGAAATTACTTTCGATACAATCAATAAATTAATGAATAAAAAAGAGTTGGCTAATTTAATCGATCACTGTTACCGCTTATGCGGCGATAAGACAACGGTTCTTTTGGCCGATAGGCTTAAGGATTTGGGTTTTAAATATGCTACCATTTCCGGACTATCTTTTGCAGTGGGCAATATGATTATTCCGGAGAATAAAAAGAACATTGTTTTACAGGCCGACAAGGATGTGCTTAAAATTCAGAAGCAGTATATGGACGGTTTAATTACCGATGGTGAGCGTTACAATAAAGTTATTGATATCTGGGCTCAAGCGACGGAAAAAATTGCCGCCGAAATGTTAAACGGTATCAGCACGGAAGAAGTTCCCGGTGCTGAAGGCAAGAAGCGTAAAATTGAAAGTTTCAATCCTATATATATGATGGCCGATTCCGGCGCCCGCGGTTCCGGGGTGCAATTAAGACAATTGGCCGGCATGCGTGGATTGATGGCCAAGCCATCGGGAGAAATCATTGAGACGCCGATTACGGCAAATTTCCGTGAAGGCTTAACGGTGCTCCAATATTTTATTTCTACTCACGGCGCTCGTAAGGGTTTGGCCGATACGGCATTGAAAACAGCTAATTCCGGCTATCTGACCAGAAGGTTGGTGGATGTCGCGCAAGATTGCATAATTACCGAGAATGATTGCGAAACAGTGGATGGAATTTACGTTTCGGCACTTATGGAAGGCGGTGAAATCATAGAGGCAGCCGGAGAGCGTGTTTTGGGTCGAGTCGCTCTACAGGAAATTAAAGATCCATTTACCTCTGAAGTCATCGTTAAAGCCAATGAGGCCATAGATGAGGCACTGGCGGAAAAGATCGATCGTTCCGGCATTGAAAGGGTTAACATCCGCTCGGTTTTAACCTGCCATTCTAAGCATGGTGTTTGTGCCATGTGTTACGGAAGAGATCTGGCTCATGGCCACTTGGTTAATATCGGTGAAGCAGTCGGTATTGTTGCCGCTCAGTCCATTGGCGAGCCGGGAACCCAGTTAACAATGAGAACGTTCCACATCGGCGGTACGGCAAAGTTCGACGAACACTCCACCCTGGAAGCGCGCCATGACGGCGTGATTAAATTCGTTAATTTAAATACTGTAAAAACGAGAGAAGATGAATTCGTCGTGATGAACCGTCATGGGGAAGTCCATGTTTTGGATGAACAGAAAAGAAGTCGCGGTAAGTATACGGTACCTTATGGCGCGCATTTGAAGGTAAAAGATAATAGCTCTGTCAAGCGTGGGCAATTAATTGCCGAATGGGATCCTTTCTCCATACCGATTCTGGCTGAAGTTGATGGAACGATCAAATATGGCGACATCATTGAAGGGAAAACGATGCAAGAGCAAGTTGATGAAGTCACCGGCTTGTCCCGTAAGGTTGTTATCGAATTTAAAGGCGGTGATTTAAGACCACGTGTTTCGATAAAAGATAATAAAGGGAAAACGGCCAAAATAGCTGGTACGAATTCTGTTGCCCGTTATTTATTATCCGTTGGGGTTAACATAGTCGTTTCTGAGGGGGATCAAGTTCATGCGGGAGATATTATTGCAAAGATTCCCCGGGAAACAACTAAAACTAAGGATATAACGGGTGGTTTGCCTCGAGTGGCGGAGCTTTTTGAAGCCCGTAAGCCAAAAGATTTTGCAGTCATCAGTGAAATTGAAGGTGTTGTCTCTTATGGCAAGGACGCCAAAGGCAAGCGCAAGATCATTGTTACCCCGGAAATTGGAGAGGAAAAAGAGTACCTTATTGCCAAAGGCAAACATATCAGCGTTCAGGAAGGCGACAGTGTAACACCAGGCGATGCTTTGATGGACGGTGTTAATAATCCTCATGATCTTTTAGCCATTAAGGGAGAGAAGGAACTGGCTAGATATTTGGTTGATGAAGTGCAGGAAGTTTATCGATTACAGGGAGTTAAAATTAACGACAAACATATGGAAGTTATAGTCCGCCAAATGTTACGGAGGGTTCGCGTTGCGGATCCGGGTGATACAGTGTTACTTGCTGACGAGCAGGTTGAACGCTACCGCTTTCAGGAAGAGAATGAAAAGGTTATGGCTCAAGGAGGCCGTCCGGCCATAGGTGAACCTTTGCTTTTAGGTATTACCAAAGCATCTTTGAGCACCCAGAGCTTTATTTCTGCCGCTTCATTCCAGGAAACTACCAGAGTGCTTACTGAAGCCTCTCTTTCGGGTAAAACGGATTATTTGAGAGGACTCAAAGAGAACGTCATTATGGGCAGGTTGATAACGGCGGGTACTGGTTTAGTGATGTACAGGAAATTAGGCATTCAACTTGAAGATAATAATCCTGGCGTCAGTTTGGAATAAATTTGAACAAAGTTCAGAAAATACTTGACATATGTAGGGTTAATTGATAGCAAATACAGATTTGTTGCTGTTGATAAAAATAGTGGAAGATATTTAGTTAGTTTTGGAGGAAAAATGCCGACGATTAGCCAATTAGTTCGGAAAGGCAGAATTAAAATACAGAAGAAAACGAATACTCCGGCACTGGCAGGTTCGCCGCAGCGCCGCGGTGTTTGTGTCAGGGTATATACGACAACCCCAAAAAAACCGAATTCAGCCCTGCGTAAAGTGGCGAGAGTTCGTCTTACTACAGGTTATGAAGTCTCTTCATATATCCCGGGTATTGGTCATAATCTGCAGGAGCATTCCGTTGTTCTGGTGCGCGGAGGTAGGGTTAAGGATTTGCCTGGCGTAAGGTATCATATTGTCAGGGGTACGCTTGATGCTGTGGGCGTTCAAGATCGTAAACAGGGTAGGTCAAAATACGGAGCTAAAAAGCCAAGTTAGACGGGGATAGTTTAATGCCGAGAAGACGTGAGATAGAAAAAAGGGATATTTTGCCCGATCCTAAATTTAATAATAAACTGGTAGCAAAATTTGTAAATTCCTTGTTGAAGCGGGGCAAGAAAAGTATTGCCGAAAGTATCCTTTATGGTGCGTTTGACATTATTGAGAAGAAAGTGAAAGAACAGCCTGTCGAATTTTTCGAAAAAGCCGTAAATAACGTAAAGCCGGTAATCGAGGTGAAATCAAGACGTGTCGGTGGTTCTACTTATCAGGTGCCTACGGAAGTTCTGCCAGGTAGGCGTACAGCTTTGGCGATTCGCTGGTTGATTACAAATGCTCAGGAGCGCACGGAGAAGACTATGAGAGAAAAGCTGGCGGCTGAATTGATTGATGCCGCCAATAACCGTGGTGGGGCGATCAAGAAAAGAGAGGCTGTGCATAAAATGGCTGAAGCAAATAAAGCTTTCGCCCATTATAAATTTTAATAAATTAAATAAGGAAATAATACTTAAACGACAAGAACAGTAACCACTCAAAGTTAAGGAGGTAAATTGACATGGCTAAGAAAAAATTTGAAAGGACTAAGCCGCATTTAAATATCGGAACAATCGGTCACGTTGACCACGGTAAGACAACGCTAACAGCAGCTATTACCAAACATTTGGCTAAGAAAGGTTTTGCTGAATTTCGACCTTTCGATTCTATTGATAATGCTCCCGAAGAAAAAGAAAGAGGAGTTACGATCAATATTTCCCACGTGGAATATGAAACGGCCAAAAGACACTATGCTCATGTGGATTGTCCCGGTCACGCCGACTATATTAAGAATATGATTTCCGGTGCTGCTCATATGGATGGGACTATCCTTGTTGTTGCCGCCTCCGACGGTCCTATGCCCCAAACCAGAGAACATATTCTCCTTGCCCGACAGGTTCAGGTTCCTTATATTGTCGTTTATCTTAATAAAGTGGATTTGGTTGATGATCCCGAACTTCTCGACTTGGTAGAACTCGAATTAAGAGAACTTTTAAATCAATATGAATTCCCCGGCGACAAAATTCCCATTATTCGCGGCTCAGCGCTAAAAGCTTTGGAATCGGACGATCCTGATTCGCCTGAGGCCAAATCCATTTGGGAACTTATGGCTGCTGTAGATGATTACATTCCCCAGCCTAAACGTGATACAGAAAAACCCTTCCTTATGCCGGTGGGAGACGTTTTCACCATTTCCGGCCGTGGTACAGTTGTTACAGGCAGAGTCGACAGAGGCATTGTCAAGGTTGGCGAAGAAGTAGAAATTATCGGAATTAGACCAACTTTTAAAACGGTTGTTACCGGTGTGGAGATGTTCCGTAAAACCCTCGATGAAGGTCGTGCCGGTGACGACGTCGGTTTGCTTTTAAGAGGTATCAAACGTGAAGAAGTGGAAAGAGGCCAGGTAATTGCCAAGCCCGGTTCGATTACTCCGCATACGAAATTTGAAGCGGCTGTTTACATTTTAACCAAGGAGGAAGGTGGCCGGCATACACCCTTCTTTTCCGGGTACCGGCCGCAGTTCTATTTCCGTACAACTGACGTGACCGGCGTGGCTACACTGCCGGAAGGTGTAGAAATGGTTATGCCCGGTGATAATGTTAAAATGACGGTGGAGTTGATTACGCCCATTGCTATGGAAGAGCAATTGAGATTTGCTATTCGTGAGGGTGGAAAAACAGTAGGTGCCGGAGTCGTAAGCAAGATTATTGAATAAACACAGGAAATAGGTTATCCGATCAATGAAAGAACAGAAAATAAGAATTCGTCTCAAAGCTTACGATTATAAACTATTGGATCGCTCTGTAGAAGAAATAGTCGAAACTGCAAAAAGGACTGGCGCACGTGTTGCCGGTCCTATACCTATTCCTACGGAAATCAATAAGTATTGTGTAAATCGCTCACCGCACGTGGATAAAAAATCCCGCGAGCAGTTTGAAATCAGAACACATAAAAGATTAATTGATATTGTGGAGCCTACGCAAGCTACGGTGGATGCTCTGATGAAATTGGATCTTTCCGCCGGAGTGGATGTGGAGATAAAAGCTTAGGCATTTAGTATTAGGCGTTGGAAGATGGTAAGGATTACCGCCATTCTCCAAAATGGGGATTATTGGCTTTATATTTATTAAAAAGTTGGATGATGATGAACAAGGGAATAATTGGAAAAAAGTTGGGAATGACTCAAGTATTTGCCGATGACGGAGCTGCCGTCGGTGTCACTGTTATTGAAGTTGAGCCGTCCGTTATCGTTCAGGTAAAAATGAAAGATAAAGAGGGGTATGATGCAATTCAGCTTGGTTATGGGAGAAAAAAGCAGAAAAATGTAATCAAGCCTCTGCAGGGTCACTTCAATAAGGCAAAAAAAGGGTACTTCCGTTTTCTAAAAGAATTCCCCGCACAATCAGGTAAGCATGAAATTGGACAGGAAATTACAGCAGATATATTTAAAGCCGGTGATTTTGTCGATGTTGCCGGAACTTCTAAAGGCAAAGGTTTTGCCGGTGTTGTAAAGAGACACGGATTTCGTGGTGGTAGGGCGACGCACGGTTCGATGTTCCATCGAGCTCCCGGATCTATCGGTGCCAGTGCTGATCCGTCGCGAGTATTTAAAGGGACAAAAATGGGCGGCCATATGGGCAATGTTCGTAAAACTATCCAGAATTTGCAGGTATGGCAAGTTCGTGCCGATAGAAATTTGCTTTTGTTAAGAGGTTCTATTCCCGGCAGTAAAAATGGTTTTGTGTTGATTAAGCAAGCCAAGAAAAAAAGCGCTTAAGTTACTGGAGACATAAAAATGGCAGTTGCAGATGTTTT
>DLME01000201.1 GCA_002479215.1 Syntrophaceae bacterium UBA7544 | reverse complement strand
TAAAGAAACAATTAAATTGCGTTGATATGGCTGGCTCTCCTATGCTCATGTATCGAGCTATCCGACGAATCGATGAGGGAAGAAATCTTGCAAATCTCCGATAAAGCGCTTGACCACTTTAGACACAGTCATAATGGTTTTCTGCATCTTGATGCCGCGAAAATAAGCAGACTGCTTTTGGCGCAGCTATATTACTTACATTCTACTCGCATTCATTCCATTTATGACGTTCTCGATGAAATCAAGTATTTAGAAGGATGTTCAAAGACGACAAAAACCAAAGCTGCATCACAATTTAGAGGAAAATATTTAATAGGATTATGGCACAAGCATTTTTTCTCGAATAGGTTTCTGGCAAGAAACATCATCAATTATTGGGAAATGGATAAAAAAGGGAAGAGTAAGTTGGATGAAATGATTGATGACGTTTTCCAAGAGTCGGTCTCGGAATACATTACGGACGAAATGATCAATGTCCTTTCATACAGACTTACGGATGAACTGCTTAAAAATAGGATATTGAAGGGTTCCAGCACAGGCGAATGGATCGTTTTCGCTAAGAACAATAATAGCAACCATTACTTGGTTCTGGGCCGCCATGGCGATGATGAAAACATATGTAACTTGCTAAACAGTTATTGCCTGACCGAATATCCTTTCATAGGAAACATTATTGAAAATAAAATAGAGCAAGCCTAACAATTTCATCCAGCCGACCCGAATAGCCGTTTTTCTTTTCCATTCCGGCGCCTGTGGCAGGGTCGGCTGATGATGGGCGTTACATTATAAAGAATTGACTATGACGAAAAAATTAACATGGCTTATCTTATTCTTCTTGAGCATCGGGCTTTCTGCCTGCTCACCTTTTTGGCAAGGGAAATATACTACTGCGTTTCCATCAGCCCAATGCCTGCCCAGTTTTCCGGATAAAGACGGGTGGTATGGCGGTGACGGCGCGTATTCTATAAAACTGGATCAAGAACGCACCTTGTGGCTCTTCGGCGATACGTTTGTTGCCAATGAAAAAGGCAGGAAAGACCGCATTGGTATGGATGTGGTAATGGGAACAACACTGGCCATCTCCACCTGTTCGGAAAATAACCAATTCCATATTCACTATTATTTGAAAAAGAAAAATGGGAAATTTGTGTCGGCCTTTGGTGAAAACGAATGGCTCTGGCCGCAGGACCCATTTATTATTAATAATGTATTGTATGTTCCTCTATTAGTTGTAAAAGCTATGTTGGATTTAAAAGCACCTTTAAACTTCAAGATAATCAGACATAAAATTGCCCGAATCAAAAATTATACACTGGCGGATCCCCTTCAATGGAATGTCGATTATATTGACTTAAAAGACGCAATTCTGCCGGGAATTGAAGCTTTTGCCCCGACCTCCGTCGTTTTTCAGAATTATGTCTATTTTTATCCGCTTTATATCTCTGTAAAGAAAATAGCGAAAGTTTCCGGCAATATCCTGGCGCGCATTCCCATCGACAAATTGGATGATCCTGCCGATTCCATGGAATACTTAAACAAATACGGAAAATGGGAAAAAGGACTTGTGCCCGACAAGGCTAAGATCGTTCTTGCCGCCAGTGTCTCCGAGTTGAGCGTCAGGTACCATGATGATGATAAAAAATGGATCGCTATTTACCTATCCCCGCAAAACAACGGCAATCAACTCTTGTATCAAACCGCGGATACACTGGAGGGCCCGTGGACAAAGCCCAAAGCTCTAGTAGAAAAGATTCCCGAAGTTGACCCCAAAAGCCCCCGGTATGACGATCAAAATTTTTGTTATGCCGGCAAAGAACACATTGAATTTGCGTACGCGAGGAATCTTGTTGTAACATATGTTTGTAATTCATCCGAAAATTTCCAACAACAAAACAATTTCATCCGCAAAAATCTTTTTCTTTACCGCCCCGTTGTAAAAAGCATAAGCTACTGAAATACATATTACTCTTTGCAAAAATGCTCAGTTGTGATAAAAAAATTGTTGCCACGACAATGTTCTTAATATTTAACTGCCGGATATAAAATTATTTATATATCAGGATAGTGTGATGATTAACCATACCATGCTAGATGACGGCACAAGCGTATTTTATTATGTGGTGCTTTTCGTGATCTACTCCTTCCTGGGATGGGTTATCGAGGTTATTTACCGTTCAATAACCCAGCGGAAGTTTGTCAATGCGGGATTTTTGTACGGGCCTTTCATTCCCCTCTACGGCATAGGCGCGGCTTTTACCATAATTCTTCAATATTTTTTCCATACATGGCATCTTGTACCCCGGTTTATTATATTCGGCCTTACGCTTACCGCCATTGAATATTCCATTGGTTTTTTATTCGAAAAGATATTTAAGTTAACCCTATGGGATTATTCCGAATACAAGTTTAATCTACAGGGAAAGGTATGTTTGCTCTTTTCAACATTATGGACTATTCTTGCCTTTATCTTTATAACATTTATCCATCCTTTGGTTTCAAGCAACGTGTTTACGTTGAATGTCGCTTACATAAAAATAGCGGCCGTCATATTCCTGATCTACTATTCGATTGATTCTATACTATCTTTAATCTTTTTGACGGAATTCCAAAAGAAAATTGCCTATCTGTATACTGAATACTTTAACCTGAGCAACCTTGAAATCGAAAGGATTCTCAATTCTTTTCAGCGCCTGCGCAACGCATTTCCGGATTTAAACAGGTATATCAATGAGAATATCAACAACAAAATTAAAAACAGCATTAGTGCTTTTTTAAAATCCATCCAGGATAAGATCATCCTGGAGATGAATGGCCGCAAGCCATTTGAACATGAATATTACGAAATAATTCAAGACATAGACGGGCACGAAGAATTCATGAAACTTAAAGATTACTTTCATCACAATTCTTCAATTTACGAACACGTGCAGAAAGTCGCGTATTTATCTTACCGGATATGCAAATTTTTAAAACTGGACTACCGCTCCGCGGCGCGCGGAGCGATCCTTCATGATTTCTTCCTCTACGACTGGCGTAATCATGATGTGCCGGACCTTTCCCGGGAAAAATTTCATGGCATCGAACATCCTGCAATTGCCCTTGCCAATGCTAAAAAACACTTTTCTCTAAATGAAATTGAAGAGGACATTATCAAAAAGCACATGTGGCCGCTCACTCTTTTTGTGCCCAAATATAAAGAATCCTTTATCGTTTCATTTGCCGATAAATATCTTTCCTCAAAAGAATTTATCGGTGAATTTAAAAAAAGAAGAAGCCATAGGCACGCCCAAAAGGCACACAGGCAGCATAATAAATCTAGCACAAGAAGTGGAAAAAATGAGACTGGTCAACACCGGTTACGCTGATAAAGAGGCTCTTGCGGCTGCCGCAAAAAACCCGAGTTCGATATTCAAAGTAGAACGCGGCGGCAACAAGGAGGCTCCACAGGCGTATATTTAAATACGTCGAGGACGCCGACGTCGTTGCCAACAAAGTTATACGCAGAAGATCGGACTTGTATCCTATATCCCCAGCCATCTAACAAAACTATAAGCCGCAATCCCGCCAAGATAGGAAACGATAAGGGTCATAAGGATGGTGGAGTAAAACCATTTATTGCTGTTCATTTCTTTTTTCAACACGGCGATTGTTGCGGCGCAGGGAATAAAAAGCATCATCACCACGAGGAAGGCCGCGGCAGAGGCGTGGCTCATCACCGTCGGCAGGACATTAACCAAACCTTCTGCGCCTACAGAATAAAGAACACCCAGAGTGGCCACAACATTTTCTTTGGCTACAAGCCCCGTTAAAAGAGCGGTAATCATCTTCCAATCCAGCCCCAGCGGCACTCCCAGCGGCTGTAGAAATTTCCCTAATGAGGCCAGAAAACTTTCTTCCACAACGCCGGAAGGAAAATAAGATAAAAGCCAGATCAGCAAGGCAACGGCAAGAATAATTGTTCCCGCTTTACGGATGAAGGAAATTGTTCTGGACCAGACCACCATCATAATTGTTCTGGGATCGGGACTATGGTAAATCGGCAACTCCATAATAAAAGGCGCATCCTGCTGCCAGAGTGTCTTATTCACCAATGCTCCCGCCAATCCGAGCACTACAATGTTCAAAGACAGAATGCTCCAGGATACATAAGCAGCGTTGGTTCCAAAGATAGCGGCAGAAACAAGTGTCAATACCGCCAACCGCGCCGTACAGGGAACAAAGGGGATTAAAAGCAAAGTAATCATTCTGGCTTTGCGCGTCTCAATAATCCGCGCGCCCAGAACGGCGGGCACGTTGCACCCGAATCCCAGGCACATCGGAATAAAGCTTTTTCCATGCAGACCGACCAGATGCATGATTCTATCCATAACAAAGGCGGCGCGCGCCATGTAGCCGACGTCTTCCAACAGCGCCATGATCGTAAAAAAGATGAGCAGAATCGGCAGAAAAGTGAGCACTGATCCTGCTCCCCCGATGACGCCGTTGAGTAATAGTCCCTGAAGCCAGGCAGGCAGAACGGTTATATATGGTTCACAAAATTGAATGAATTGGTGAATCAGGACGTCCATCCATTTCTGCATGGGAACACCGACAGAATAAGTAAGGGAAAAAACTGCGGCCATTACTGCCAGCAAAACCGGAATGCCGAAGATTGGACGAGTCAGAATATGATCGATTCTATCGGTTAACACTACCTGCCCCATTTTAAAACGGGAAATGGCCGCCCTGGTCATTTTCTCAATCCAGTCATAGCGTCCGTTGACAACGGCGTGCAGTGCGTCTTCATGCTTGATGAGAAGATTCCGTATCTCATCCCATGCGGATTTCTGCGCCTTTCCTTCCACCATTTTCGATACTTCGGGATCGCCTTCCATCAATTTTATCGCAATCCATTCAGGTGTGTAAGGCTCCTGAATATAAGGCCGGACTGCTTCCAATATTTTCTGGTAGATTTGCTGATGGTCGAAAGAGACCTCCGGTAACTGCGGATGAAATTTATTGTCACATAAGGCCAGCGAAGATATTTGCGCCACAAGTTCTTTAATACCGCTGTTTCGTTTAGCCACCATGGGAATTACCGGTATTCCCAGCGAATCCTGCAATGCCTTTGTATCAATCTGGATACCTTGATTAGAAGCGACATCCAGCATATTTAAAGCCACAATTACCGGGCGATTGAGCAGAAGAACTTCGGATAAAAGATAAAGGTTTCTTTCCAGGGCCGCAGCGTTGAGCACCAGCACAACAAGATCGGGCTTTTCTTTGATGATAAAATCGCGGGCAACCCTTTCTTCCTCGGAAAACGCGGTCAGGCTGTAAGTTCCGGGTAAATCCACAATACGAATTAAAACATTATCGGCGCGATGTATTCCCTCTTTCTTCTCCACTGTTTTTCCCGGCCAGTTGCCGACATGCTGGGACAAACCGGTAAGAATATTAAACACCGTCGATTTGCCTACATTGGGCTGGCCGACAAGGGCTACAAAAATTTCCTTTTCGATGGGCGGCAGGCAGATTTCTTCGGCGAAATCAATTTTATAAACCATTATTTTTGACGCTTCGCCGCGGCCTAAGGCAATCCGTGTATCTGCTACTTGAATTACGATAAGACCACCGCTGACCTGGGCAATGCGGAATCTGGCGTTTCCGACTATGCCCATACCGGCGAGCCTGCTGGTCAGGGCTGAGCCTCCCTCAATGGAGTGAATAACCCCCTGATCGCCTTCACGCAAAGCTGTAATAACAATTGGACTGTTCATTAATCAATATTCCCTGTATCATTTAAGGCAGATACAGTATTTTTTAAAAAGCATCTCCGGGCCGTAAGAGCTTTTCGTCCGGCGCAAATTTTTATTACCCATATCTTCTTCGAAATTAAGATATTTATATTGAGACTGCAATTTTTTGGCTGTATCGTTAAACATAAATTCATAAATACCGTGGTATTTCTTGGACGCTTTGGCAAAGTGTAAACAAAATGTATCAGTGTTTAGCGCCTCACCGATTATAAATCCGGCGGGTTCTTTATCAATGTAATAAATCGTTCCCCATAGTGCAAGCTCGGAAAATTTATGCAGGGCTTCGCTGCACTGTTCAAAGTCCGTTTTATCCAGCGCTAGTCCGGAATCGTTTTGCCATTCTTGTAAAATATTCATCGTGCCGGTCAAATTATTCATGCCGATGGATTCCGCCTGCGGTCGATATGAAGAAAAAAATTGATTTAAGTGATTGCGATGACGCGTATATTGTTTTCCCTTGAAAGAAGCCATGTTTTCGGTGAGATAAATATAGTCGGATTCGCTATCGTTGCTGGTTATAACGAATTTATCACCGGGGAAAAAAGAAAGCCATTCTTGGGGTATAGGAAAGAAAAAGCCCTGTTTATCCAAAAGATCCCTGAATACCTGCATATCGCAACTGCGCAGATCGTTTAAAGGCATTACGTAGCGCTGCCCCTGTTTATTATTGCCGCAAATAAATAAGCCGCAATCCGTTGTCAGAAATTCATAATGACTGACTTTGCGGAACAAATAAATATTAGCGAAAGTGTAGTCGGAAATCGGCAAATTCAACTGCTTAAAGCTGTCGATGAAAAGTTCGCGATGCTGAAAATCGATTGTTTCTAATTTTTCCATAAAAAATGCTATTTAATCCTTCCTAGTGGAGCCCCCTCCGGCAGGAGCCGGAGGCTCCCTAAAACAACGCGACCTCCCGCGGATTACAGTGCTTTCTTCCCCCAGCCGGATTCGGGGATTTCAATTCGCGGGATAAGACGGATCAAAGAATAAATTTACCGCTCTCTTCCTTCAGCCAATGCCTGTGTATTTTATATTCCGGCATAACCGCCTCTATTAATTTCCAAAATCTTGACGAATGACTTTTTTCTCTGATATGCATCAGTTCATGCACAACGACATAATCAATCACCTCGGGCGGTGCCATTATCAGCCGGAAGCTGAATGATAAATTGTTATCTTCCGAGCACGACCCCCAGCGTTTGCCTGCTGAAGTTATTTTTACCTGCCGCGGCTGAAGGGATAGCTTCCGGCTGAAAAAATCAACTCTTTGGGTTAAATGTTCCCTGGCTTTCTTCTTATACCAGGAAACAAAGAAAGACATCCCGTCAACTGCCGCATCCGGGGAATTAAGATAAAACCGGTCACGCCAAAAAACAAGTCCTTTGCGGGCATTTTCTTCAAAGAATACTTCCAGGGGAAAGGATTCACCCAGATAATAAAATAATTCACCGGTAGTATATTCTTTTTCTTTAGTGCGAAGCGAGATTTGCTTTTGTATCGTTCTCTGAATCCAGTTTTGTTTTTCCCGGACAAAACGGTTGATTTCACCGGCAGGTGTAAAGTGTGGCGCGCAAATAGTAACTTCAGAGTTATCGCTGATTTGCAGAGAAATAGTTTTTCTTCTTTTTCTGCTTCTTTTCAAAGTATAGTTGATATTCATGAAAATATTTCCTGCAAGATTCCAGCAACCGAATTATTATTCCAGCAACAATATATATAAATAGTGTCATTCCCGCTTGTGACCTTCAGGTTACGCAGGCGGGAATCCAGACGTCGTCCCGGCCAGAGCTGGGGGATTCCAAGTCGCGGAATTGATTACCATAGATTGGCGGTTAAAGCGAGTCCATAAAAGCATTATTCCAATTCTAAATCAAAGCGCTATCTTTGTTGGCGTCGTTGTCGGCTTCCTCACCGTATGTACAATACGTCTCGTCGCCTCCGCCTAGCCGCCTCAATATCATTTTGATGTAGAAATGGCATCAAAGATGCCTTTTCATTAATTTAATTTTATGTTACGAAAAATAAAAAAAAGAGTTAACCGAATGGTAGCAATTAATAAACGTCCTTGGGGACATTTTGAAGTACTGGCGGATGCTCCAAACCATAAAGTGAAAAGAATCGTTGTTTCACCCGGCGGTATCCTGAGTTTACAGCGACATAAGTTGCGTCGCGAACACTGGTTTATCGTCTCCGGCAAAGGAAAAGCTATCGTTGCCGATAAAAATTATAATTTAGGCGCCGGCAGTGTGGTGGATATTCCCAAGAATGCCAAACATCGCGCAGAAAATTCATCTGCTGAGAATCTGGTGATCATTGAAGTCCAAACCGGCGAGTATTTTGGTGAAGATGATATTGAGAGGCTGGAAGATAAATACGGCCGAGCCTGATAGGCATAGAACTAAGATTGAATTAAGTGTCATGCCCCCCCCCGATTTCACATGACTGCCTTTAACCGATTTATACAGTCTGTATAAATCGGAAAAGAAAAAGCATAAATTAAGATTTAAAAGGTTGATTTTATTTAATAATACTGGCAATGTTTTAACTATAGAAAAACGATTTATACAGAAAGCAACGGTCTGTGTTTACAGATTTATACAGACTGTATAAACATTGTTGGGCTTGAACGATAATACCAAAAACTTAATGGAGAAACATGGCTATGATTAAAGATATCTTAAAATGGTCTATAATATTGTGTGTAGCAGCAATTCTCCTGTACTTCATTTATCCGAAATATAAATTCATGGGGCCTAATGATATTGCAGTATTCAGATGCAATACTATTACAGGAGAAATTTTAGTATGGGACGTGGATGCCAAAATATGGGTTACTCCGTCGCGAAAGATGATTGGTGAATATTTACCTTTCAAAAGGAACTGAAAAACAGATATCAAATGCCAATAAAATAAAAGGGGACCGGTTCTATTTAATGAATGCCCAACAAATCCATACAGCCGATCGCTACGCTCCGGCTGATTTTTTCGTTCGGCATGCCGATGAACTGCGGTCAGAAAAATTTTTTAGGGGGTATCGTGATGTCAAAATTAACTTTTCTTTTGCTTCTTTTAAGCTTCCCATTATCAGTTTTGCTATATCTTTGGAAACAGATGAGAAGACCTGCGATGTATTGGAGGTGGGTGCTATCACCTATATGGATTACTACTTTGATATTATACGGAGAATATTCATTTAAAGGACAATTTTTGGTTGGAGCCATACCAATAGCACTAATCCTTACAATCATTTTTAGTACACTAAAGCTTTTCAAGAAAGTCGGATGGCAATGGGGATGGACGCTTTGTCCTATTTGGTTTTGGATAATATTAAATCTTGGAGCAATTTTACACCTAATTTCTGTAAATTATTTAGAGCCAAAGGGCATTCCATTTTAATTACGGTTCGGAATGCCCAACAAGGGCAATACCTGTGGGCATCTCGAGGACTATGATTCTTAATTAGTTAGAATGCAATGGAAACAACCAATAGAAATAGGGGTACTATAATTCTACGATGGATTATATTTCTCCCATGTGCAGCGATAGCATCTTTGCTTGGATGGTACATAGCGAATATTCTTGGTCGAATTGGCCTATATTTTGTGGGGTTTGATTCAACATCATTTATCGGCCAATTATATTTTAACACCGTTGGCCACGCTGCAATGGCCATTGCTTTTGTCTATGTCGGTTTTAAAATCGCACCCTCTCATAGCAAAACCATTGCCTACGCTCTTTCTGGTATCTGGTTTCTATTCAGTGGATTTACTCTTTTTACAGGCATAATGATGAAAAATGGTTGGGCTATTTGGGGAAGCATATGGAGTTTTGTTGTTATTGTTGTATTAGCATTATTCATTTATCAAAATGAAATAGACATTTAATGGCCGAACCAGCCGCTAGAGCCGATCGCAGCCCGCTGGGCTGCTCCGGCTCAGCTTTTCGTTGGGCATCAGTTAATTATTTCGAGGTTAAATATGGGAATAAAGCATCTTAAATCGGTTATCTGTTTGTCATTTCTAACATTAGCAATTTTTATTAGCAATTCTGTATTAGCTGAAGAGAATAATACCATCATAGTCACAAACATTTGGGAATCTAAATCATCCTCTGAAATCAAACTTTACGATAATAACAGCACGATTATTGAGAATCAAACTTTCCTCTATTCAAATTGTTTAAGATATCATACAGAAATGAGAGATAGGTTGGTAATTCTACAAAAATCCATATGGAGAGTCGGAGATTGGGAAGGCAATAATCCAACTATAGAAGCAACAGCTTTTCAAATAATGCCTGATGGTAAACAAGAAAATCTTTGGAGCATCAAAGAAGAAGCAGATGAAGGTAAACTTGATTGTAATTTTTATCATACCATTTGGTATGGGTGCTGTAGTGCCTGCCCTAACCATCGTCTCTATAACCCAAAAACTGGCAAATTGATTATGGAGTATAGTGATGAGTTGCTTTCTGTCGAGATACCCAATTCCCCATTAAAAAGATATATTGGTTATAAGCCATCTGAAACCATTACAACTAATTCATGGGAGAAAGATAAAAAACATATTGGTACATTGACATACTCTTCTCCAGATAAAATAATTCAAAGAATCGCATTAAGAATGGTTGGTGATAGCGAAGATAAATTTGGAATCGGTTTTGCCCATATATCTATTGAGCCAGGGGGGAAAGATCAAAAACTCAGTAAGAATACATTAGATTTATGGGAATCAAATTCTTCTAAAGATCCAGCGAGATTAACAAATTTTAAAATAAAGATAGTTTTCTATGCAGGATATACTATCGTGATACCTGTTAGGAAAGACGCCTTGTTTTTTAGTAAAACCAAATTTGATTGCTATGAAATTATAAAAGTAATGGATACTGCCCAACCATAGGTTCCAGCCGACGCGCTACGCGCGCGGCTGACCCTTACGTTAAACATTTCAAATCCGCATCGTTAAAATATTTATTACAATGCTTGTTTCTCAGCAGGTCAAAATAGTTTAAATTTACTTGCTCGCTCGCCCGACAACAATATCTTTCTGCCTCTGTTTTTTCGCGGTATTTTTTTCCACAAATATTTTCCTGCCGGTTGCGGGATCAACTTCCGTCCAATACATCAGGCTGGAATAAGTGGAAGGGAGCGGCGTAAATATTTGCACCTGCTGCGGATTAATTTTCAGCTCTCTGGTGGCAAAAGATTTGAGCGTATGCATATCTTCTTCGGTGCATCCTGGATGGGCGGCAATAAAATAGTATGTGAGAAATTGTTGGCGTCCCGAAGCTTTGTTGTAAAACTGCAATTTCCGTAACGAAGTGCGCGGGAATTGCTTAGTTGAACAATCCCGCGCAGCGGTGGGTATGGTACCCCGCAGTTTGCTTTGTGGTTCATACCCGTGATCAATTTTTTCAAAAAGCTGCTGGAAATTTATAAGTGACTGAGCTTGAGGTTTGCCCATAATTTTTAGGACACTGGAAACAGTATGTTCGGGCGCTACTTTTAACTGGCCGGAGATATGGTGACAAACGAGCTCTTGCACGTAACCTGCACAGTGTTTTTTATCGGCCTCCAGTAAATCGTAACGAATGCCGGAGGCAACAAATACTTTTTTTACGCCTTTGATCTTGCGCAAGCTCGCAAGCAAGTTGAGCTGACGGTTGTGATCCGGCTTCAGAGACACACAGACCTGCGGGTAAAGACATCTTTTATCTGCACAGGCTCCCCGACTTTTTTTGCGCGGGCAGTCGATCCCGTACATATTTGCCGTTGATCCGCCTACATCCAGAATATAGCCTCTGAAATCAGGCCGGGCGGCAATTTGGCGCGCTTCATTAATTATCGATTGCTCGCTGCGGCTGATTACTGTTCTTCCTTCATGCAGGCCGATTGAACAAAAATTGCATTCGCCATAGCAGCCGCGATGTGCTGTCAGCGAGAACTTAATCGTATCCATTGCCTTGACTTTTCCCTGTACACTGTAATAGGGGTGGACATCCCGCGTGAAAGCAAGAGCATAGATTTGATCCAATTCCTCAACTGTCAGGTGAGGTTGAGGCGGATTGTGGATCAGATAGCGAGAACCGTGCTGCTGAAACAAGCCGCGCGCAGTTAAAGGATCATTATTGCGGTAAAATGTATCGAACATTTGGATGAAAGCTTTTTTGTCGGCTACAACCTTTTCATAAGATGGTAATTCAATGTATCCGGGCACAGGAGTGGAATCAATATAGCAAGTGCCACGGATATTTTTTGTGTCTTCTCCTCTCGTCAGTTTTTGCGCCAGTTCCAGTATGGCCTTTTCGGCCATGCCATAAACAAGAATATCGGCGCGGGCATCAAATAAAATCGAGCGGCGAATGGCATCCGACCAGTAATCATAATGGACAACACGGCGCAGGCTAGCCTCGACACCGCCCAAAACCAGCGGTTTGGTATTTTTAAAATATTGTCTAATCAGATTGGCATACACGACAACGGCGCGGTCCGGACGGCGATTATTTTCCCCTCCGGCGGTCAAATCATCGGCAAGCCTTTTTTTCTTGGTGGCAGTGTAGTTGGCGACCATTGAATCCATGCAGCCGCCGGTGATTCCCCAGAATAGCACCGGCTCTCCCAGACGGCAGATATCATGATCGCTATGAATATCCGGCTGGGCGATGATTCCTACGCGATACCCGGCATGCGACAGAATCCGGCCAATAACAGCAACTCCTATATAGGGGCTGTCAATATAGGCATCGCCGGTGACAAGAATTATGTCGAGTTTATCCCATTTTAATTTTCTTAATTCAGCGCTGGTTGTAGGCAGAAACATATTTTTGACCGTAAAAGAAATCAGGCTTTAATAAGAATGATTATTTCTTTAAATTATCGCGGAAGGTTTTTTTAAATTTCTCCAATTTAGGATTAATGATAACCTGACAATAACTCTGCTCTCTATTTTGACTGTAATAATCCTGATGATAGTCTTCAGCGGCATAAAAAGATTGAAAGGGAACTACTTCGGTTACAATTGGATTTTTGTAAACCTTGTCTTTTTTTTGTTCTCCGATGACTTTATCGATAACATCTTTTTGTTTTTGATTACGGTAGAAAATAATCGAACGGTATTGAGTGCCGACATCGGCTCCCTGGCGGTTTAATGTCGTTGGGTCATGAATGACGAAAAATATTTGGAGCAGCTTTTCCGCAGTTATGATTCGGGGATTGAAGGTTATTTGCACAACTTCTGCGTGCCCTGTCGATCCCGTGCACACTTCTTCATAAGTCGGATTAGCAACTGAACCTCCGGAATAGCCGGAAAGAACCTTTTCCACCTCTCTGATTTCTCTATAGACAGCATCCAAACACCAAAAGCAGCCCCCGCCCAGCGTGATTTCCTCATTAATGTTTTCTGTAACTTTTGTCTTCATATCATAAGCGCAGTAACCGGAAAATTAAAGCGTCAATTCCATTGACTGTGAAACGGCAAAACATTCGAGATCTTTTTTACTTTGGCTAATTATCTTGCGGCAATCAACGACTATCGTATCAATTCCGTTATCGAATCTTTCCTGATTGTGGTGAAATAAACCGAACTTTTTTACGCCGGCATCGAGAGCCAGATGCAGAGCATCTGTATAAAGCGAATGTCCCCAGCCGCGGGTATGCTTATATTCTTCTGCAGTAAATTCGGCATCATGGATAAGCAAGTCGGCCCCGCACGAGAAATCCAGATAGGCCTGATAATTAAGCCCCCCCCTCATGCTGATGACCCAATTCATTGTCGGTTAGAAAAACGAAACGTTTACCGTCTTCGGCGAACTCATAACCCATACCCTGATTGGGGTGACTCAGCGCAATAGGAGTTATAGTCATCGACCCTAATTTGTAGGAATCAATGCACATGTCTTGATAGGATATGTTCGCACGAATAGCGTCGAAATTGACCGGAAAATTTGGCGGCGCCATGGTGCGAGACAACATTTCCTTTAAGGAGGTTTGGGCAAAGGGGCAACCCCAAACGGTCAAATTTGTTTTATGTGAATATATAGGCTTAAAAAAAGGGAAGCCCATGATGTGATCCCAATGGGCGTGAGTTAATAAAAGCGTAAAAGTGTGTCTGTCCTTCGCCAGGAGAAAATTACCTAGTTCACGAATACCTGAACCGGCATCAACGATAAGAATTTCGTCGTCTTTTGTCCTGATTTCCAGACAAGTGGTGTTCCCGCCGTGGCGCAAGTATTGCCTTCCCGAAACTGGTATGGAACCTCTGGCACCCCAGCAGCGAATAATCATTTTCCCCCCTTCTTTTTTGCCATAATACAGAATAAATTTAATATCAAGTAAGAAGAAAATATTAAGCCTAAGTGAAAAAATACCAAAAATATTGATTATTAATCTTGCTTATAGATAAAATGTCCTTAAATTAAATATATTAAATTTTATAATTAGGGAGAGAAATAAAATTAAAAGTATTAAAATACAGGGAATGAGCTGTCAGCACTGTGTTATGGCGGTAACCAAAGCGCTCGGCGCTCTGGAAGGCATAAAAAATGTTTAGGTGAATTTAAAAAGCGGTTTGGCCACTTACGAGGAAGTAAAACCGGTTGATCCTCAAAAAATAGCCGCGGCGATAAAAAAGGCAGGGTACGAAGTTGTCGGATAAAGTAACCCTTCATATTCGCACTATGACCTGTGCGGCCTGTGTCCGGCGCATCAAGGAAGGCTTGAGTCAAACGCCCGGCGTACTCAGAGCGACGGTAAACTTTGCGACAGAAAAAGCGCAGGATGGCCTTGAGTTCCGTTTCTGTCGTGAGTAATTCCTTGCGTTTGCGCCGTGTCTGGCACTCTCATCAAACGAAGCAATTGAGAATGCGGTGAGAGTTATGAAAAATGAAGTTCTATTAGTGAAAGAACGCACCGATTAAAAAAGAACCGGTGCACAAGTGACGGTCAATTATTTTTTTTCAAATTTAGATTTATCCGCACCACAAACCGGACAAACCCAGGAATCCGGTATATCTTCAAACTTCGTTCCGGGAGTAATGCCACCACCAGGGTCGCCTTTGGCCGGATCGTAAACATAACCGCAAACACTGCATACATAACGCGCTGCTGCTGAGATCGACGGCGCTGCCGTCTCTTCTTTCACATAGGTCGGCGCGTTTTTGGATGATTTACCACCTTTAACTTTTTGATAGTAGGCATAAGTCAAGGGTTCTTCGTTGCTGATAACATCCGCATCAACAACACGGCCGACAAATATTGTATGCGTGCCGCAATCCAATTCGCTTTCCAGCTCAGCTTCAATATAGCTGATGGCGTTTTCCAGAACAATCGGTACTTTTGTCACACCTGTCTTTGTTTTCGTGTTTTGCAGTTTGTTTACATCTCGCCCGCTTTTTAAACCGAAAAGACCGATAAAAGTCATCGGCGCCGCTTCGGCCAGAATCGAAACGGCAAATTTACGGCTGAGTCTGATTAATTCGTGCGTGTAATTTTCTTTATTGATGCTGATGGCAATTGTCGCCGGATTTGCTGTGACCTGAAACATGGAATTAGCTATCTGGCCGTTGAATTTTCCATCCTGTCCGGAAGTCACTATATAAATGCCGTAACTAATTTTGTGGAGTGCTGCTCTGTTCATTTTTTCCTCTTTTCTCGGAATTGCCTTTGTTTTAAAATCTTATAACGCAAATTTTTCCTCAACGCTATTGAATTTTGTTTGATAATTTCAACGTGTGACCTCGTCTGACCTCGCGTGCCCTCTTGTCACCTTTAGGTGATTAGGGTATTAGGTTATGCACTTCGTTTTTGAATACAGTTTCCCGCGCAATCAGCCGCTGGCAAGCGACGATGTGAGCGGGAAAATAGCAAATAAATATCTACCTTAGGTATCGTAGCTACGTTTCAGGTAGCTATCAATATGAGTCTCACTATAAATTTTCCTTGAAATTGTATTCTACTTAAAGCTATTATCACGCACTTTTTGAAATTCAACTGTTTACGGGGATTTTTTGAGTATCGTAAAAAAAATAGCATTGTATATTGCCCGGAAAGATTTCTGCCGGAAAGCAATTGCTGAGCATGCGAACCTCAGCATCTTTAAAAAGAAACCTTCTTTTCGAGTAATTATCGGTCTGGTTTTGCTTGCCTTCAGTTATGCTATCGGTCTGCCGGTAGCAATTGTTCTGAGTATAATTGTTGCATCACGGGGCAATGCCCTAATAGCCGCTATTGCTGCTCCGCTGCTTTATGGTATTTCCTGGCTGATTTTTTTGGTGGGCGTGTATTTAGCGGGACCTGAATATGGAAGGGCTTTAAGCCGCTGGGCTGCGCGGGTTATTCTGGAAAAAATTCTCGGGGATGAGGCGAAAACATAAGCTTCTTTAAATACGAATAATTTGGAAGCATAAAGATAAAAGACTAAAATGCGCTGGCGAGTGCCAGATTAAAATTTTGAGGTGTTCAATGAGTCAACTTAATGAATTGATAGCTGAATTAAAAGTGAAGATCATTCAAACTCTGGGACTGATGGATGTTAGACCGGAAGATATCAAAGATGATGCTCCGCTTGTGGGCGGCGATACGGGAATTGATTCCATTGATGTGCTGGAGTTAGTGATGATGATTGAAAAAATCTATGGCGTCAAAATCGAGAGCAAAGAACTTGGCTCCAAGGTTTTTGCATCGGTGCGTGCATTGGCCACGCACATTTTAGCGAATCAGCGTCAAAAGGCCTAAGCTTTCGCTTACGCAAAGATAATAACCTTATAGCGCTTTTTGCATTTTGCCTCTATGATGAAAGTATTGCTAATCTCGGCAAACACTCTGAGAGTTCCGTATCCTGTTTATCCCCTGGGGCTCGATTATGTCGCCGGTTCATTGGATTCACGTTATCAAACCAAAATTGTTGATTTAAATGAATTTAATGATCTGGAAGAATTAGGGATGGTAATTCGAGAGTTTTTACCAGATTTTGTCGGAGTATCAATCAGAAATATAGATAACCTGGATACAATAAACAGCCGCGGCTTTCTTGCAGAATATCAAAATTTGGTGCGCCGGATCAGAAAAAATTCGCGAGCCTTGTTGATTTTAGGAGGCAGTGGTTTCACCGTTTTTCCGGTTGAATTTCTGCACGCACTGGATGCCGATTACGGCATTGCCGGCGAGGGCGAAAGGTTGCCCTTGCTTTTGGAAGCACTGCAAAAAAATGCTGACGTAAAATCAATTCCCGGCATTGTGACTAAAGAAACCTCCGTCATTACTTACGAACCGTGGGATAGTCCAATCAATAGAAGTTTTAATCCGGCAAGTTCGCATACAAAATTTTATTTATCCTACGGTGGAATGCTCAACCTGCAAACAAAAAGGGGGTGCCCTTTTCGCTGCAGCTACTGCACTTATCCGCACATCGAAGGCAGCCGGATGCGATTTTTCCCACCGCAGGAAATAGCCCAAAAAGCGCGCGAATTGCAGGATGCCGGCGCCAAGTACATTTTTATTACTGATTCGGCTTTTAATGCCAGTCACGATCACAGCAGACAAGTAGCGCAGGCTTTTATTGATGCCCGCGTATCCATACCCTGGGGAGGTTTTTTTGCTCCCACCGCTCCTCCAGCCGATTATTATAAGCGTCTGGCGGATGCCGGCTTGACTCATGTGGAATTTGGGACAGAATCTTTGTCCGATTTAATGCTCATCAATTTGGGCAAACCTTTTGTCGCCGCTGATGTATTTACCGCTCATAGTCAAGCCCGGAAGGCTGACCTGCACGTTGCCCATTATTTCCTTCTGGGCGGTCCGGGTGAAAACTATCAGACCCTGCAAAAAACATTAAAGGGAATGGATAAGCTGGAAAAATCGGTCTTTTTCTTTTTTTGCGGCATCCGCATTTACCCTCATACCGCGTTGTATGATCTCGCTTTGAAGGAAGGTCAAATCACAGCCTCTCAAAGTCTCCTGCAACCTGTATTTTATAGATCATCACACATATCCGGCCGGGAAATTATGCAAACGGTGAAAACTCATGCCGACGGTCGTTTGAATTGGCTCGTCGACGCCGGTGAAGCCAAGGCGACCCATGTTTTGCCCAAACTCTATGAACGGGGGTTAACAGGACCTTTGTGGGAGCACCTGATTTAATGAAAAAGAGATTGCCGTTCTTGAATCCGGCCGAAGCTTCAGGAATAATTCTTTTGGCTGTCGCCGCGTTAGTTTATTTTGTCAGCCCCTTGATGGCGGCCGCCGTCGCTTTTTTTTACATTCTTCTGTGCGTTTTTGCTTCTTTTTTCCCACTAACCAACTTTTTTCTGCCTGTGATCAGCCGCGGCAGTACGCAAAAAAATATGGTTGCGCTCACTTTTGATGATGGTCCTTCAAAACCGATGACGACACAAATTCTTGATCTGCTTGATAAGTATTCAATGAAGGCGACTTTTTTTGTCTCCGGCGTCAATGCTCTTCACCACTCTGATATCATTAATGATATAATTGCCCGTGGTCATTCTATCGGCAACCACTCGTATAACCATAATCCATTTTTGATGTTTAGAGGTTATGATACTCTTTATCAGGAAATATACACGGCTCAAGAAGTTTTGCGCAATATGGGGATAAAAACGCTGGCTTTCCGGCCGCCGGTAGGTATAGTTAATCCCAAGCTTCCTTCAATTCTCGACAAACTGGGGATGTATTGCCTAACATTCAGCTGTCGCGCCTTTGATGCCGGCAATTTTTTTATAAAAAACGTCAGCCAAAAAATACTGAAAAAAGTAAAAGCCGATGACATTATCTTGCTTCACGACGTACCGACGCGAAGCAAGGAAGACGATATTATTTTTTTATCGGAGATAGAAATTCTTTTGGCCGGAATTATTTCCAGGGGTTTTAGAGTTGTGCCGCTTTCCGTTTTAATAAACAAAGAAGTGATGATAATGGAAAATAAAAATTTATAAAAATCTTTTCCCAAAAAGTAAACCCCGTTAGAAAGTCTTCTACTTTCTAACGGGGTAAATTAATCATTGATTTTATAAAAAATTTTGATTAAAAAATAATTAATGATATAAAGAAGCGTTGCTCAAAATAAATTAAATTTTGCACGGTAGTAAACGAGGAATATTCTCTTGAAAAGTCGATGGAATTTGCTAAGGGAGGTTAAATCCGATAAACCAAATGAGATTGAAGCATTAGCTTATGTGCCGACTGATTCGCCCTGGTTTGTAGGACATTTCCCTGGTGAGCCGATTCTTCCGGGAATAGCTCTGATTCATCTGGCCGAACAGGCAATTATCCGCCATACCGAAAAAGGAAACGAGCAAGTTAAGCTTTCCGCACTGAGAAGAGTGAGATTTACCCAACCGGTAAAACCCGGAGAAAATTTATCGCTGAACATCTCCGGTGAAGAATTGGGCGAGGAAACATTGTTTTCTTTTAAAGTAGCAAATAGCGAAAATATCGTATGCAGTGGTTTAATAATTGCGCAGAAGATAAAAAAAGATAAATAAGCATAGAAGGAGAGGAGGATACTGATGCCTGAAAGTCGAGATATAAAAGGCATTATACGTCATGTGGCCGAAGTTATTATTGGAGAACTTAAGCTAGAAGATGTTACTGCCGACACATTCAATCCGGATATGGACCTAGTGGATGAACTGGGCATTGATAGTATGGATTTAGCCACGATTGCCTTAGTACTGCAGGATGAGTATAAAATTGTGATTGATGAAGACGATTATCCAAAATTAAAAACTATTCGCCTCATAGCCGATTATATCAAAGAAAAACTTACCGCGAAAAGTTAATCGATAGAAATTAATTGTCTATGACTACTATTAACAATAAAGATTCTTTGGAACCGGCCAAACCGAAATTTTCCGAGCTTTTAGCCCAGCCGGAGGTAAAGGCTCGTTGGGAAAAAGTCAGGAAATATTTTTTTCTGCGGGAATCAACCTATGACATGTCTAACCGCTGCAATATCCGTTGTGACGGCTGTTATTATTTTGAAGGGGATAAGCAGTTTGCCCGGGAAATTAATGATGCGGAAGCATGGCGTAAACTAATGCAGGCCGAAAAAGCTCGCGGCATTACCTATGTAGTTCTGGCGGGAGCGGAACCGTCTTTAGTGCCGGAGTTGCTGGATGTATGCTATCAGGAAATGCCGCTGGGCAGTATTGCCACCAATGGCTATAGAAAAATCCCGGAATCAGTCGGCTACAAACTACATATTTCCGTTTGGGGTAATGACGAAACCAGCCTGCGCATCAGAAAAGCGAAAAATCTTTTAAAAAAACAGATTGAAAATTATAAAAATGATCCGCGCGCGGTCTTCGTTTACACCTTTACGCGGGAAAATATCAATGAAGCAAATGATGTCGCCTCCGAGCTCGTTGCTAACGGTTGCAAACTAACCTTTAATGTTTTTTCTTCTCCGGTGGGTTATACAGGACATCTGCGACATGATGATGAATCTCTTCAACGAACAGAGCAAATGATGATAGCGCTTTTGAATAAATATCCGCAAAATATTCTTTTTTCCGTTTACAATGCCGTGGCGCACACCCATAAAAAAGGTTTGCACGATCTTTACAGTTGTTCATATCCCCGCCAGAATCCTTCGCAGGATATCGGTCTGGGCAGATCTTTCCGGCAATACAGAACGGACTTGAACTGGGACAGGTCGGTTGCCTGTTGTGTGCCGGATACGGATTGCGTCGATTGCCGTCATTACGCCGCCGGTTCCGCGGTCGTCACAGCGCGCCTTTACCGCCATGTAAACAACCTGGCCTCATTTAAATCCTGGCTTGATTATGTCGATACTTATCTGGCGGTCTGGGTCATGGACTATGAAAAAGGAGAAAATCTTTGCGCCGAGCAGGTAGCGCCGCCACAGGTAGCTGTAAATTAAAAAAAATCCGGGTATTATATATTATCTTTCTGAAGAAGGGCAGAGTTAATGAAAACAGTTAGTTCCTTACTGGATCAGGATTGGCAAGCCCGTTACAAACGGATTGCCAATCTTAACATCCGCAGTTCCATATATGATGTAACCAACCGCTGCAACTTGCGCTGCAAGGGGTGTTTCTTCTTTTCTTCCGGTGAGCATGAAGTGACGGAGGAAATGGATATACGGAAATGGGAAAATTTTATTGATAAAGAAAAAGAGCGCGGCGTTAATCTGGCGATTCTGATCGGAGGTGAGCCAACTTTGTGCATGGATCGCATCGAAGCTTTTTATAAACGCCTGCCCGCCTACTGCGCCACTAACGGCTTGATTAAAATTTCCCGTGATAAATTTCCCGACATGATGGTGGGGATTTCCCTGTGGGGCGGCAGTGCCGATGAAAAGGTTCTCCGCGGACGCGATACATTTGCCATCTCCAGTAAAAATTATGCCGGCGACCCTTACACCTACTATCTTTATACCATAACACCAAAACAGCTTGGAAAGGTCGAGCCGGTAATCAAACGAATTGCGGATGTCGGCTTAAAAGTGCATCTCCAGCTTCTCTCGAATGATGAAGGTGTTGACGGATTTTCCTGGCGCGAAGGTGAACTCAAAGATTTACGCCGTGAAATGGATGAAATGCTGGACAAATACCCCCAAACGGTAATTTCCAGCAAATACTACCACGAAGTTATTACCTCCGGGAAAATGATGGGACGCCGCTTTGGCTGGAAAGAATGCCCGTCCGTTACCGAATCTCTGGATAACAGAAAACCACAAACCCGCCGTCTGATCCATTTTTTCCGCTGGGCTTCCGATTTACAAACAGTTCACCGCTGCTGCACATCGGCAACGCGCGATTGCTCCACCTGCAAAGATGGAGCAGCGCATATGAGTTGGATAATGGTCAACAAGCGGGACCACATGAGCTCAACCAAAGATTTACAAAACTGGATCGAAGTTTATGAAATGTTCGCCAAGCTGTACCGTTTTATTCCTTGGTAATACCCAACAATCTTTGATATAGGCACATTTGTTATTAACATCCTCCATCCTCGGCTTTCCCTTTCCCGCAGGAGAGGATTTTTTATACCAAGTCGCAGTCAAAAGTATACCGCGGCGGCAAGGAAGAGGCGACGCAGTCGTATAGTACCATACGTCGAGGAGCTGACGACGATGCCAACAAAGATAGACAATGACCGGAGGCGCATCCCGTAAGGGAGCGCATAGTAAATAAATCTCACATCACCGGTAATTACCACCTCCGAGGTGGTAACTTACATACAACTTGGTATCAGGAATGTAGTTATGGGTTCAAAAAAAACTCTAATATTGGGTTATGATGCCGTTTCTCCTTTAGGAACGGATTTGGATACTCAATGGCAACGTGCAGTCGCTGGAGATTCTGGAATAGGAAAGTTGACCAGATTCCCGCTTACCGCCGATTTTCCTGTGCGTGTCGCCGGTCAAGTCGCGGACATTGATTCACGCCCCTATCCTTTTTTACAGCCGCGGGAAATGGCGCACTGGACATCGCCGATATTTAAATACGCCCTGCTGGTTGTGCATCGCGCTCTGGAAAAAAGCGGAATTGTAATTTCAGCGGATATCGCACCGCGAGTGGCGGTTACGTTCAGCACGGCAGTCGGCGGTCTGGATGCGGTACTACAAGCTGATCGCCTGATGGTCGCGGAAGGTAAGATGCCTCACCCGTTTACCAATCCCAATTCCTGTATTAATATGGTGGGAGGTAAGGTTTCTATCCTGACCCACGCAACAGGTCCAATCTGTTCGACCATTACGGCTTGCGCAACCGGAATTACCTCGCTCATAATCGGCGAGATGCTGCTACAAAGAGACATGGCGGATGTGGTTATCGGCGGCGCCGTTGATTTTCCTCTGGTGGAACCGATTGTCGCCGGATTTGCCACAATGAACGGCGCTTACCGCCCAAAAGAGGGACAGCCGGAAGAACCGCCGGAAAAAACGAGCAGGCCTTTTTCCATCAATAGAAGAGGTTTTGTCGTTTCCGAAGGCGCCGGTTGCATTATTTTGGCAACTGAAGAATTTGCTAAAGCGCATGGGCTTAAACCAAAAATAGAAATGGCCGGCTGGTCAATGACATCCGATGCGAGCCATTTTGTTTCGCCCAAACTGGAGACCGTGCAAAGATGCATTGAAGAGACAATCGCCAATGCCGGATTACGGCCCAATGATATAGATGCGATTAACGCGCATGCCACTTCTACAAAAGTAGGTGATAAAGTAGAAGCTGATGCCCTCTCCAATATTTTTGGCAATAAAGTGCCACCTGTGTCGGCGAATAAATCGCAGTTGGGGCACGCCATGGGCGCATCTTCCGCCATCGAAGCGATTTTGGCAATCGAAGGAATGCTAAAAGATACTTTGCTTCCCACGATAAATTACATTCCCGATCCGGAAATTACAATTGACTGTGTGGCCGAAGGAGCCAGAAAGTTGAAACAGGAATTTGCATTGAAAAACGCTTTTGGGTTCGGTGGCTGCAATTCCTGTTTGATCTTGCACAGAATAGCATAAAGAATATATAGTGAAATTATGAGAGCCCCTAAAAATAGAAAAGTATATGTTGTCGGTTACGGCGCGGCCACCCCGCTGGGAAGCACGTTTGAGAAAACATGGAAAAGGGCCATCAAGGGTGAAGCCGGTTTTAGGAAGGTAACGCGTTGTAAAGTAGAGTCGGCCTGCGACATAGTCGGAGAAATTCCGGATTGGTATCCACTGGAGCTTGATTTCACCGATGCTAAAGAAGTTTATAACTGGAATGCTTCTTTTGTAATTTTAACTATGGCGGTCTGCAAGGAGGCGCTCGAAAATTCAGGAATTACCATTGATGAAAAGATTGCCCCACGGATGGCTTGCCTTATCGGTTCGGCACTCAACGGTTCGGATGCCTTTCGCGTGGCCATGCACGATTTGGAACATCGCGGGCCACTGAGGGTCAGCCCCTATCTGCTGCCTAATTTATGCGCAAATGTTCCTTCCGGTAAAGCCGGAATGCTGTTAAAATTTAGCGGTCCTATTTTTTCACCGCAGGGCGCTTGCGCCTCCGGGAACCACGCCATCGGTATCCGAGCAAGAATGATTCGGGATGGCGATTGC
>DLME01000032.1 GCA_002479215.1 Syntrophaceae bacterium UBA7544 | reverse complement strand
GTACGTCCTGCATGCTTCTCAAATCCAATTTCGGACTGCCTGGTTCGTGGAATCGGTCATCTCAGCCTCCTTGATCGTGCTGGTTATCCGTAGCCGGAGATCGATATTGCATAGTCGTCCGGGCAAGTATCTATTTATCACTACTTTGTTGATCGTTTTGGTAACGCTCATTCTGCCCTACACACCCTTAGATCACGTACTTGGGTTCAGCCAACTACCGGCTTCCATTATTCTGATAATCATCGGAATTGTAATTCTTTATATTTTTGCGGCAGAATTCACCAAGCGAGTGTTTTATCGCCTGGTCAAACAACAATAAATTTGTTTTTCAATACAATTCATAAGAACAAGATTGGGGAAGTGATGCCTAATTACATCGGTCACTTTCTATGGCACCATAAACCCGGATGATGATTTACAATCTCACATTTTTTACGAATCGGGTATTTCACCATCCTTACCTGCCCCCAGCCACCATTTTCCTTGTTAGTATCAGCAGGAAGAGCGTCAATATCTATTCTATCGAGTGGAGAAGGGGCCAGAACTTGTGGGAATATCTTCTCGGCTTCTTTCAAAGCACCCAATTTGGAATTCTGGTGGGCAATGTGGACTAGCGCTAATGCTCCTACGCAGGCGCCTGAAGCTAAAGTTGCTGCTTCCGCAACCGTGCTATGTTCATGATTATATGCTTCATTGGCATGCTTCTCGGAATAAGTAGCTTCGTGAACCAGCAAGTCTGCTTTTTTAGCGGCATCGATAATCGTTTGTGCCGGTCTCGTGTCCCCACTAACCACAATCCGCCTCCTTCCTTGCTTTTCTCTGGGAAATCTCTCAGCAAGCACCCATCCGAAAGAAACAATGCCATGAACAGTTGGTACCGTTTCCAGATGAATATCTCCGCAATCTTTACAAAAGTTTCCTTGAACAAGTTCAAAACAGGCATGTTTAGAGTGGAGTAGCCCAACAAGATATATCCGAGCAGCGATAGACAGTTTAGGCCCATACACAGATAATAATGAGTTCCTCTTTCTAGATTTCAAAAGGGACGGTAATCCGGCATAGTGGTCAAAATGCCAGTGAGTAATCAATACGGCATCAATCTCTCCAGGGTTGACATGCATTTTATGGAGTTGTCTTAGCGCCCCGATGCCCACATCTACCATTATTTTGGTATTGCCTGCTTCGACTAAACAGGTAGATGTAGTAGAAAATGGATTAATTGAGGCAGCAGAAACGCCCAAAAATGTGATGCTGAATTCATTTGATTTCAAGTTCTTTGCACCTCGCGGTCCAGTTCTTAAAAACTTTGTATACAGCCTCAGCCCCAATAATTCTTTCTGTTTCCAGCTGAAATTCCCTGGGATATAATATAAATGGTTTAGATTGCTCTCCTCCCACCCCTCCGTGACTGGCTACCTGCTGTTCGAACGCAGCTACCTCATCAAGATCCTTCCAATAAGTGCTAACTACCAAGATATCGGGAGCATTGGGGAACGTATTTGTCCTGATCAAATTTTGCCTGGTAACAGGGCTGTAATCCCCAAGTGGGTTTGCCCCTTCTACTGCACCGGTAGAGAGATAAATTTTACCCTTTTTCCCCAGAGCTACGGCCCCCTTTAGGCTTGAGTTAATCATGACAAAACCTACACCTGGATGCTCCACCAAACCGGCAAGGAGGCCTGGAAATCCATCCATTATTTCTTCAAGGGTTAATCTGTGCTCTATGGTCGTAAAAGAAATAAGGCCTAGATTACCCGAGGCTAGAACTACGATGTTATTTTCTTCTTCTTTGCCCACAATATACTGTTGATTGTTGTTGAGTTGATTCCTGATCCGTTGGCCTAAAATTGAATTGGAGAATTTATAATTTCCGAAAGCGGCATCAATATAATAAGCACTCTCATGTTTTGTTCCATATCCCGCTACATGATATTTATTTTCGGAGCCATTGACGAAGCGACGGACGACATCTTCAAGACCTTCCCCATAGCGGTCTTTGAATGTGGCACCCTGAGTATGTCCATGGTCAGATAGCACAACGAACTCATATTTTCTTGCAGCGTTTCTTGCGACTTTTTCCAAATTACCGAATTCCCGATCCAATTTGCGCAGTACTTCTAGAGTGTCAGGCCGTTCTACTCCTGAATGATGGGAAACCTCGTCATAACCAGCAAGAGTAACGTAGATATAAGGCACCCCCGAGTGCATGTCTCTTTTCAGGGCAAATAGGCTAAAATCCCTCAGGAAGATTGTCATCAGTGACCTCAATATGAAATAAATTCCTCCTCGATTTATACGCGGTTCCTCATTTCTCAGTCTCTGGCTCCATGCTGCTTTCTTTTCCAAAACCCAGTCCCATGCCATAAGTGAAGAGAGTCTTAACATGTTATATGGGTTAAGGAAGTAGAGGTAATATGACTTGATGTCATCCGGGGTTACATCAAAGACCCTGCTGGCCGTCATCGAGACTTGACTCGCATCGCCAGATAAGAGGCTTGCTCTAGCTGTTCCGCCATTGCTCAGTAAACCTTTGCCATCGGAAACTTGCTTCTCCAATTGCGAAACATCTTTAATCGAACTCGAAACTACGATATCTCGTTTTTCCTTGTCATACCATCTGAATGCAGGTATACCGAAGTTGTTTCCATGAAGTATTCCTGCTTGAGCCGCGCTAGTCTGGGACGATAGATCAGAATCCCAGAAAATCAGGTTGTGGCTTCCGCAATCAAACCAACGTTTCATGTTTGGAGCCTTACCCAGATTCATGGCATCCTTAAGTACTTTGCCCGCGAGTCCGTCTATTTCTAGAAAGACTATCCCCAATTGGTCTTCATGCTTCTTACTCATTAATTTCCTGTTAGTTCCATTCTAAGATTTTCTGATAAATTTTTACTTACTACTCTAATGAGACCTGTATCTGATGACTTGGGTCACCTACATTGTCTCCCCATTTAGGACTGAATCAAATCACTATTCGCATAAAAATAAGCGATCAGCTCACTGGCAGACGTGTCCAGTTCAACCGAAGATAATCCGAGAGCTTACCTATATCGTACCTGATAAAACCGTCTTTGCATATCAATAAAATGCTAAAAGCCCAAGCAATAGCAACAGAAAACAGCAAGATTGGATTTAAGATAATGAAAACTAACCGACCTGAATATTCCGGCTGAAAACCGAC
>DLME01000015.1 GCA_002479215.1 Syntrophaceae bacterium UBA7544 | reverse complement strand
CAAGTCCTGCTTCCCGGACATCCTTTAACTCTTCCAGCTTTCTCTGAGCCAGTGTCTTGGAACGGGTGTAGGAGGTCACCCTGGTAAGTGTTTTTAACGTTCCCCGCAGATGCTTGAGTACTTCTACAATCTCATGCGGCCGCATGATCATGCTGTCGGCATCCTGCAGAAAGGCCGTCTTGCCTCCTGAATGGAGCCAGTTGAAAACGGTGATGAAGCAATAGTTGTCATTAAGAGAAGGATCTGCCCGTAAAATAGCCATTCCCACCTCTCTGGTGACTCGGCCACCCTGCCCCATTTTCTCGGAGACGGCCGTAAGTTCATCGCTGATGGCCTTCACGGTATCGATGTCGGCTTTGATTTCTTCTACACTACGATACACAAAGGGTTGCCCCTTGTACATTTCGCAAAATGTGCATTTATTCCACGGGCAATTCTCCGTAATCCTAAGGAGTAGTGATGCGCTCCCACCCTCGCTCGGTGGACGGTAAACACCCACGGCAAAAGATAATTTTGCAATTTTTTCTGTGTTCTCCCGATATGTATTGTTTCCTGTTGAAAATGCCATAAATGCCCCTTATCAACGCGATCTTTTTCAGTAATGATGAACTCGCAAAAAGTCGCTAAACGATAAATTTTAGCGACAACAACATAAAAAAACTATAGCATAAAAAGTTTAACATGCGTATTCAGGGATTAAACTCTACATATGCTTGCCCCACACATGCTGGGGAACTTTTTTTGATGTTATCAATCATATAATACTCATTTCGTTTTTGACAATATTAGCTGTTGCAAATAGATGACTTTATTCCAACAAAATGGCGTAAATTGAGGCTCTAGGTTTAAATATCTTAATTGATAATCGATAAGATCCAAGTGCCACAACAAAATACTCACAAACAAAAGCCCCTCAAAGAAGTATATTTCTAAAGAGGGGCTAACGAGATCCACCTATGCCGTCTTGTCTTGTATCTGGAGTCCATCATTTGAATTCTTGGTCTTTACGGGTGATAATCACCACAAAGACTCTGTGTTTTCTGTTTTGTTAACATCCAGTAGAATAGACTCAATACGGGCATCGCAGAATCTCGCCTGTCTAATACTTTTTCCGGCATATCTCTCAAAGAACTTGAATCTAATATCAAAGCAAGGAGCGCCGCAATGCTTGCTTATTCTTAAGCTGTAGTCAGCCTATTAAATAACCGCCCTTTTGGCAGTTCATAATTACCAGCAATACTTCCCGATGCTTTTCTAATTACCTCCCAATGGAATGATTTAACTTTCTTTTATATCCCAGAGACATAATCCAAGCATTTCACATTGCAGCACCTCTGTATTATTATGATACGGATGCTTATTGTTAATGTCAATGGGTGCATTAATTAATTTTTTCACAAAAACCTACCAGTAACAATACAGTTAAAAAGTATCGTCATTTGTCTAATCTGCTAGAGCCATTCAAGAATCTTAAGGTCACGCCCATAATATACATCCGCTTTATCGGTTTGTGAATAAATTATTGAAATATAACGAAATATGCCTTGACTTTGCATAAACAGTAAAGTATCTTTTATATATCTGCTGTACCTCACTATGGTCTTAAGTCAGTACGGTACAGTTAAAGTTGAGTTACAACAATTTGAAGTGCAAAAGCGGCCACCATGCTCTTTAAGAGTTTTGGTGGTTTTTTTATTTCTGTCATACTGGTAATTCGACTTTTGGTAAATTCTAAGAAAGGAGGGGACTAATTATGTCAGAAGGTAAAGTGAAATGGTTTAACGAGAGTAAAGGTTTTGGATTTATCGAGAAGAATGATGGTGGGGATATTTTCGTCCATCACAGTGCGATTCAAGCCGCTGGTTTCAAAACTTTAACTGCGGGGCAGTCTGTAAGCTTTGATGTTGTCGAGGGTAAAAAAGGCCCTGCAGCAGAAAATGTGAAACCCAGTTAATTAAATACTGGGTAAAGAAAGAGGCGTTCCATTACGACATTTTGTCTTGGAGCGTCTCTCCATTTTTAGCATATTCGATGACGTTTGAAAGAAAGACAAAATAGGAGCTTAAAATATGGGGAAGTCCATGTACAACTTTGGCAAACAGGTGAAAGAAAAAGCAAGACAGCAGAAACAAATGGATAAGGCATCAAAGCGCAGAATGGTTAAACAGCGGAAAGCTAATATAAAAACGCACACTCCGAACGCAGGCTCAGATATAGCTGAACCGGGACTGGTGGAGGAGATCGTAAAAAGCATAGCATAAGGGGCTATATGTAGCGTTTCAAAGGAAAAGGAAGTTTTGTGTGAATATTTTTGACGGATTTAAAAAAGGTTTTACGAGTTATTTTAAGAATCTCTATGAGATAATAGTAAAACTAAAGTCAACATTAGGAAGCCCGTTGCCATTTATCATTGTACTTTTCGTAGTATGTATTATTATTATTGGTGTGATAAGTGTGATTGAACTGATATGTAAAATTTTTGCATGAAAATTTAATAAACATATCCTAACACAATCAATAGCGTACTCTAAAAAACTACTTTAAAATATATATTTTTTCTCAATTGAAAGTTAGCACACAAAGATTCTTAAAAATACTTACGGTTCCATAGCATGAAGCGGAGCATCTCCTCCCATCAGGAAGTTGAATATTGATTATGGCAAAGATTAAGTTGATAGCAATTCTCGCTTTTATTGTGATTAGTTTGGGTTCATTTCAGTCTTTTGCCTCAGATAAACTGAAAGAAGAGAAAATAACCGAGCCATTGTCAGCAGATTTGGATCATCTGATCAATCAAATCTATTCGGGCAACGCGGTGGCCTTCGATGCGGAAAAAATTGATAAAATGCTGGACATATTCTCAAATCCATGAAGATTGCCCTCATCATCCCCAGGAATAGCTCTGATAACTCACGGAGCTTTTATGATTATAAATTCTTCTCAACTTTTTTACTTTCCAGGAAATATATCTCTTATCAACTGGCAATTCCCACCCTGGCATCTTTAACCCCTTCCTACCACGAGCTCAGGGTGTTCGATGAAAACGTTGAGGATATTGATTATGACTGGCAAGCCGATCTTGTCGGAATCAGCGTAAGGACCATGTTTGCAAAGAGGGCATATAAGATATCGGAGATGTACCAAAAAAATGGGTGTAAGACCGTTCTCGGAGGCATACATCCCTCAATGTGCCCCGAAGAAGCCATGAACTATTGCGATTGCGTTGTTAGCGGCGAGGCGGAGAATATCTGGGGTATGCTTCTGAAGGATGCCGAGCAAGGTCAGCTGAAAAGAATATACAGGGCCGAATCTCTTGTCGATCTATCCGCCGCGCCTCCTATATCAAGATCATTGTTGTCAAGAGCCCGATAT
This sequence comes from Syntrophaceae bacterium UBA7544, assembly GCA_002479215.1. Classification (GTDB taxonomy): domain Bacteria; phylum Desulfobacterota; class Syntrophia; order Syntrophales; family Smithellaceae; genus UBA4810. The sequence continues at coordinate 4,694 of DLME01000015.1, read as the reverse complement.
CTGCAGGATATATTACAGACCACCAAGGGGTGCCCGTTCCACTGTGAGTTTTGTTCGGTGCATGCCTCTGACGGACAAAAAATCAGGAATAAATCCATAGAACAGGTCATAGCCGAGATTAAAGACATCAACAGCTCTCTTTCCAAATATAAAAAGAAAAACGCCATCTTCTTTGCTGATGATAATATCATTGCCAATAAAAAGTTTACCAGGGAATTGTTAGAAGCCATCAAACCGTACAATATTAATTGGATGTGCCAGGCATCCATTAACATTTCCAAAGAAGATGAACTCTTGGGTCTCATGCGCGACAGCGGATGCGGCGCTGTTTTTATCGGAATTGAGTCCCTGTCTAAAAAAAACCTTGAGATTATGCGCAAGGAGATCAACCAGCAGTATGATTATGCCGAGGCTATAAGAATGATCCAGTCATACGGCATCCTGGTCCACGGTTCATTTATCGTCGGGTACGATCATGACTGCAAATCAACATTCGCCGACATAATAGACTTCATTCAGAAAACCAAGCTGCTTATACCGGTTATAAACATTCTTACACCTTTTCCGGGCACTGAGCTTTTCAAACGCATGGAAAAGGAGGGTCGGATTATCCATAGGAACTGGAGCAGGTATGACACCAAACATGTGGTCTTCCAACATCCCACACTGTCTCCGCAGGAACTGGAGGTAGGATATCGAAAAATAGTCCGGGAGGTGTATTCATTTGATGCCATCTGGAAGAGGCTCAACTATTACTGGGAGATCGATTTCTGGAAACGTGCCAACGAGCTTGATCCTGTGAAGTTCTCCTACCGTCTCATTTTTGCATTGCGTCTCTTATCCCTGCTCTTTTCCTGCAATATCAATCGCTCGAAATTCATTATTAAAATATTGCCAAAGGTATTTAACAGGCGAGCCAGGATATCCTCAATCCTTGCCTTGATGGCCTATAATGACTTTGCTTACAGTTTGTAGAAAAGCGCTGTCACCAATATTTTTCACAAAATATTGAAGCAGTAACCACGATCATCAGTCTGCGCCCTTAATATATGTTTGGGCCGATATTTGAATGTATAACAGGTGTAAACTCAGATATTGACTTCTTTCTGTCCTCGTCATAAATCCAATTATCTCTTTCATTGTAGATTTCAAACAGAAATCGTGATAATTATGAAATGGCAATCTATCTAAGTAATTAGAAAATACACAAACCATTCAGCTTTTCATGAGGGTGCCATGGACTGATTACAAAAACCCCATTACTCACGAGAAAGAGATGGGGTTCTTTTTTGTGGTACGGCTATGAAAAAAATTAACTCTAGATATCCTATAAGGACTCAAGCACATAGAATAGCAGATCGTGCGGTAAGAGAATTTAAATAAAAAAGCCCTGACGCTTGGGTTTTTAACGAACCTGAAAATGATTACAGATGGGAATAACAATGTCTGCTTCGTCTTATTTTTTCAGTGAATATCAAAATTATCTTGACATGGGAAAGGTTTAAGAGCCCTATATCTAATATGATAATATGTTGATTGATTTATAACCTACACCATAGGGGTTGATTACGGAAACCCCTTGTCTCAAAAGAATGAAGGTTTTGTGCTTTAATCAGCTCTTCTAATAGGTCACCTTATGAAAGATGATAATAAGACAAAGAAGCAGCTCGTACATGAACTGACGGAATTGAGCTCGCAAAATGCCGCGCTGAAAAAATCAATATCCGGAACTATATCTTGTGAGCTTGCGGCCGAGGAAGCCCGTCGCTATGCCGAAAGTATTGTGGAAACTGTTCGAGAGCCTCTTTTGGTCCTGGATGCGGATCTGAAGATAATCTCGGCGAACCGCAACTTTTATAGAACTTTTAAAGTAATTCCCGGTGAAACGCTCGGAAGTTTCATCTATGACCTTGGAAACAAACAATGGGACATCCCCATACTTCGTAAGATGCTTGAAGAAACTCTTCCAAAAGAAGAAGCGTTCGACGACTTTGAGGTTGACCATAATTTCCAAGACATCGGTCATAAAATCATGCTGCTCAATGCCCGCCGAATATATCGGAAAGACATCGGGGTAAAGATGATCCTCCTGGCCATTGAGGACATCACCGAGCGCAAGGAGATAGAAAATGGGCTGGAAAAAACCCGTAAAGAACTGGAAACGACTAAAATATCCGAAGATGAAGCCCGCGAATACGCCGAGAGCATCATCAACACCGTGCGTGAACCATTAATCGCTCTAGATCAAGATTTAAGGGTAGTCTCCGCCAGCCGTTCCTTCTATGTAGTCTTTAAGGTAAAACCTGAAGAGACCGTGGGACAACTTATCTATGACCTGGGCAATAAACAGTGGGATATCCCCAAGCTGAGGGAACTACTGGAAAACATCCTTCCTCAAAAGGCAACCTTTGATAACTATGAGGTGGAACATGATTTTACTACCATCGGCAGGCGCATAATGCTTTTGAATGCCCGGCAAATTCAAAGAGTGTTGGGAAAGGAACGGATAATCCTCCTGGCCATCGAGGACATCACCGAGCACAGGCGACTGGAAATCTTATTATCGGAATCTGAAGAGCGCTACAGGCGTCTTTTTGAGACTGCAAGTGACGGGATAGTGCTTCTCGAAAAAAGCGAAGGAAATATAACCCATGCTAATCCGGCCACCGAGAAAATGTTGGGGTATACCAAAAAGGAGTGCGTCGGGAATAAGCTTCAGGACATCGGTGTTTCGCTCGATATGGGTGATTTCCAAACGACGATGCAAAATCTGAACAAGAGCGGCATTCTTAATTACAATGATGTTCCGGTAAAAACCAAGTCCGGGCAGCATATCTATACGGATATATATCTCGTCGACAGGGCAAGGTTGGTACAATGTAATATTCGTGACATCACCGAACGCAAGCAAGCGGAAGAAGAGATTCATGCATCTCTTCGGGAGAAAGAGATTCTCCTTAGAGAACTTAATCACCGGGGAAAGAACAACATGCAGGTGATATCCGGCCTTCTCGATCTTCAGGCGAGGTCAAGCGGGAATCCAGAGCTGATTGAAATGTTGAATAAGAGCCAGAGCCGAATCCGATCCATGGCCCTAGTTCATGAACAACTTTACGCTTCAAAGGATTTAGCAAGAATCGATATAGTCGGTTATGTGAGAGCCCTGTCACAGGAGTTATTTCAAGCGTACAAAATCGATCCAGGGAAAATAGATCTGATCGTCCAAACCGACGGCGATGTTTATGTGGACATTAACAAGGCGATCCCCTGTGGGTTGATCCTGAATGAATTGGTTTCCAATGCGCTTAAACATGCCTTTCCTGGCGATGGATCAGGTGAATTACGGATCATCATCCACGAAACGAAAAACAAAGAAATGGAGATCGTCGTCCGTGATAATGGTTTGGGTCTGCCGGACGATGTTGATATCCACCAGCCACGCTCCATGGGGCTGTACTTGGTGAACGGCCTGGTGAAAAAGCAGCTTGAAGGTCAAATTGAGGTAAGGCGAGACAACGGAACAGAATTCCGAATAAAATTCCCCTTATAATTTGTGGGAGAGGCGGTCGTTATGAACAGTGAGAAGATCATGGTCGTGGAAGACGAATGGGTCGTTTCCGATCAGCTTTGCAGGAGTCTGGAAGATCTCGGGTATACGATTTGCTCAACGGCATCCGTAGGAGACGAGGCCATCAGGAAGGCGGAAGCGGATAGTCCCGACCTGATCCTGATGGATATTGTTTTGAAGGGTAAAATGGATGGCATTGAAGCTGCCGGCCGGATCAACTCTCAGTTCAATATCCCGATGATTTACATGACCGCTTACACAAATCAGGAATATATCGAACGGGCAAAGCAGACAAAGCCTTTCAGTTATCTGGTCAAACCCTTCAATCAGAAGGAACTGTACGCAAATATCGAGATGGCTCTCCACAGGCACTTGGTAGATAAGGAAATAAAAGACCGCCTGGACCGTTTGACCAGTTGCTATACGGGGACGATGAAAGCATTCTCGGGAGCGATTGAATTGCACGGACCCCATACTTCCCTCGGTCATCACCAACGAGTCGCTTTTATTGCACACGGCATCGCCAAGGAAATGGGACTTTCCGACTTCTTGGCGGAGGGGCTCTGGTTAGCAACACACGTCTATGACATCAGCCTTGTGAATATGCCCGTCGAAATCCTTATGGGTACCAGCCAATTGACAGGACAAAACCTGACCCTGTATCGCAATTACCCACAGTTGAGTTACGACATTTTAGAAGCAGTCGCTTTCCCTTGGCCCATCGCAAACATTGTCCTGCAACATCGCGAATGTTTCGATGGGTCAGGATACCCGCGGGGGATCAGGGGGGAGGATATTCTCATCGAAGCCAGAATTCTGGCCGTTGCCGTTGCCATTGAAGACTTGACTTCTCATCGGATCTTTCAGAAGGCCTTTCCTTTAAAGCATGCCATCGATGAAATAAGCGCGCGTCGTGGATCCCAGTATGATCCGGACGTCGTGGATGCCTGTCTGAGGCTTTTCAATGAAAAGGGCTATAAGACGGAAGGCTGACGCTTCTTGCGCAGCTTGTAATTGGTAATCCTCACTTCTCAACATACACTGAGTATCATACTTCGTAGGTGTTATAGACGAATATTTTCTTAAAAATACTGGTTTACATAGTTCTTCCTGTAATGTTGTTTTT
>DLME01000228.1 GCA_002479215.1 Syntrophaceae bacterium UBA7544 | reverse complement strand
ACAACTTGGGATACATGCTGATGCTGGTGAAGCCGGGGATTGTGTTTATTTCGTTGAGATAAAATTCATTCGTCTTTTTATCCAAAAAGAAATCAACCCGCGCCATAGAGCTGCAGCCTAAAGCTATATAGCCTTCAACGGCAGTTTTTCGAATTGTTTCGGCAAGACGTTCGTCTATTTGCGCTGGTATTTTCAGAGCCGCGCCGTTGGGATCAATATACTTGGCTTCGTAAGAATAGAACTCATGATGGGGAATTATCTCGCCCAGCACTGATGCGACAGGATTATCATTTCCCAGAACCGCGCATTCAATCTCGCGGCAATCTATGGCCTTCTCGATCATGACGCGCGTGTCGAACTGAAAAGCAAAATTTATCGCCTCCGCGAGCAATTCCTTTTCCTTTACTTTTTTGATTCCCACGGAAGAGCCGGTGCAGACCGGTTTGACAAAAACAGGCAGTCCGAGTTTATCCAGCGCGTTCTGACTAATAAGTTTTGAATTATCTTGCCATTGCCATTTATTTACAGTTACAGAAGGAACAACAGGGATACCCGCTTCTTTAAGCAATCTTTTGGCGATGTCCTTATCCATCCCTATGGCAGAGCTGGTTACATCCGCACCGACATAAGGTACCATCGCCAACTCCAGCAAGCCCTGTAGCGTGCCGTCTTCTCCGAATGTGCCGTGGAGGACAGGGAATACAATGTCTAGAACAACTTCTTCGTTTTTGTTTTTGATATTGTAAAGGTGCAGTTTATTTTTTTGCTGAAAGTGATTGACGAGCCACTTGCCGCGTTTTTTCAAAGAAAGAATCTTGCCGAAATCTTTATGAACGACTATTTCGGGCTTTTCCTGAACATACCACTTTCCATCTCTGTCAATACCGATGGCTGTCACTTTATATTTATTTGAGTCGAGCGCGGAAACAACCGAGGCGGCGGAGCAAAGCGAAACATCGTGCTCGTCCGACCTGCCGCCGTATAAAACACCTATTTTCATTTTTTGCCGCATAAGTGTCCTTAATTATCTTATCGGTATATTTAGGGGACCATTTATTGTATCATTTTCATTAGATATACGCCCTGATGGCCGAAGATGTCAATTTAATTTTGGTTTTGGGACTTATCCATAAATATACTACCCGTCTTGACAGCAATACGTTAAATGCATATATTATTTACAAAATATGAGTATTATTTGTTGGTGATTTTATGTCTCCTTATTTTAATATAGTGCAGTTGCCGCTGGCTAATAAGGCGTTTAACGATGCCGAAAAGCTGGTTGCGCGTCATTTTAGACTGAGCGAAGGTCAGTTAAAAAGGAATAAGTATGATGTAAAAACACTCGCATATTTGGATCAACATGAAATAAAAGACGGCGCTTTTGCCCATCTTTGCAAATATTCTTACGGTAAGCCTGATGGCTTGGCTGAAAACGGGAAAGACGGTTTTGATTTTTACCGGGTGTGCCTGCAGGATAATATCATTCTGGACGCGGTAGAAAGAGCAAGCCCCTTTATAAAGCTTAGCCCGCTGATGCTTTACATTGCCGTGCATGAATTGATTCATGTCTTGCGTTTTGGTAACGGCGAAATTGATTTTGATGCGGCAAGCGATGAAAAAGAAAAAGAAGAAACTATTGTGCATAATTTGACTAAAAACACGCTGGAACCGGTCCAGCAGCATGATTTGGGAATAGTTTTAGAATGTTTTAGCAACGATTTTAAAATTGGCGATCTAATTAATTGATATATAGTTGCAGGGGAGGTTTTTTTGCATGCCTATTTATGAATATAAATGCCCAAAATGCGGCAGACAATATGAAGCGTTTCAGGGAATAAACGAGCCGGAATTAAAAAGCTGTAAGTTCTGTAAAGGAAATGTCCATAAATTGATGTCGCTTTCTTCTTTCAGTTTGAAAGGTTCAGGATGGTATACAACCGATTACGCCGGAAAGAAACCTCCGGTGGCCGCTAAGGCAGAAAAGGCGGAAACCAGCGAGAGTTCAACCGCTAAAGAAACCACGAATACGAATACGGAAACGCCAAAAAAAAGTAGCAAAGAAGATTAATTAATGAGACTCGCTGAAAACAAGCGGAGTGAAGTTTGAAGCGTTAGTCGAATCAATGAAACTCAAATTTCAAAAACGAAGCGCATTGAAATTTGTAAGTTGAATTGATCCCGCCAAAAGCGGGGTTAATCCCGTAGCCTGGTGCTATCGGGATCATTGCTGGAAATAAAGTTGAAGTTCGCGGCATAGCTCTTCCGGAACAGTCGGGCAAATAATTTCATTGTGCAGTTTTTCAAAGTAATTCAAATCGCTTGTTCCTAATGGATTAATTACAAAACGCGGGACAATTTTTCCTTGCACCCAGAAGTAACGATTATTTATCATCGGAGCGTAAAGCGCCATATTGAAACTTATAAAATTATTCGCGTAAAGATAGCTAAACACTTTGGCTAGTCCGGCAAGAAGCTCGGTAAAATTTGCTTCCGTTAAATCAAAAAAAGAAGTTTTCTCCTGAAAAATAAAATCTATTTCTCCGGCCATGCCCTTCGGCGCAAAGCTGGTCAGCCAGCTAATAACGCCGGTAGAGGTAATGAACCTTTCTTTTGCATCTTTTTCCAAAGCAATCAAATTGTGCCACAAGCTTTCGCCGTTTTCCGCCGCCGCGTAACTTTGGGCGCTGGCTAAAAGGCGGTGCATAAAATTAGTTGGTTTATGGCCGACAATCGTTTGCAGATGTGGATGAATAAGCCCGCCGCCTGCTGGCGGCATATAGTTCCAGTTAATCGAGCAGTATTTGTAGCCCAAATTCATTTCAGCGACACGGTGAAAATAATCACGGCAAACATCGAAGCCCGGTTGCATCGTTTGCGGCGTCAACTCGTCCAGCGGTATAAAATGCCGTGACGAGAGGATGGCTACAGAGTTATTTTGATCGTAAGGGAAGGCGTTGGGAAACAGACACGCTTCTCCCCGCCTGAATTTCCCTTCAGGGATGATATCCGCTGTGAATTTCGGTGTCGTTTTTTCAAAAAGGGTGGAACAAAAAGGGCATAACGATTCCGGCGATTTATCCAGATAGAAATTCAGATCAGGCTTTTGGGCTGGGCGGACGCGGTAGGGCAGTATACGGCAGGCCACGCCGGTAATTTCATCGGTGCGTAATTCAATAGTAACTTCTTTTTCCTCGAATCCACCGAAGGGATTAAGATAACGGCCAGTTGTTATTTCTTTTTTGAAGCCAACGTATTTCATAGATTTTCCTTCCGAGTATTGTTTTTGGAATGTTCATGTCTGGCGGTATTTGTTCTTTGATATCTTTTCAGGCTTTCTAAAAGAAACTTATCGACATTGCGCTGGGATAAATTTCCTCCCAACTTTTCTTTCAGTGCTTCCAGGGAGATTTCCATTCGCGCGGCGCTCCTATGTCCGCCGCCTTTACCCAATAATCCGAAAGCCCGTTGCGCAATGGCGCCGCAATCCTGTCTGTATCCGTCACCGCGGAAAGTGATGATAAATTTATCGCTTACGATTCCGGCCACAACAACATAGTGAGTGCCGATTAAGTGAAGATAAAAATCGGCCACCTGAACGCAAACATCGGCGCTTTCTATATCCCCCAAGTAACAAACCCTCCGGCCGCGAAAATTGTTCATGTGATGGTAGGCATGATCGTAATATTTCAAAAAACGGCCTGGCGTTTGATTAAGTTCGATGCGGCGGATCAGCTGCATATTGGCGTATTTTGTATGATAAGTGTAAGCGCTGATATCTTCGAAAATAGTATCGCGATCAAAATTGTCCGTATCAGTTTTGATTCCATAAAGAAGGGCTGTGTGCAAGTTGCGGGGGATTTTCACGCGGGCACAAAGCAAATATTCGGTTAAGATGCTAGATAAAGCGCCGTAGTTAGGCCGGATATCTTCCATATCCGCTTGCCATTTTCCTTCGCGGGGGTGATGATCGAAAACAATATGCGGTTGGATAAAGGCCAATGCGCCACTAAGAAAAGAAGGTTGAGCATCTAAAAGCGCGATTAAGCGGTAAGCCTTCAAGTCCACTTGATTGACTAAGTCGATATGGAGGCGCATGGAAAAAACAAATTCGGCATTTTGCTGTCTGACCAGCGGCTCCGTGGAAACAAAAATACTTTTAGCCAGGCCTTTTGTCCGCCGGATAATTTCATGCAGGGCCATGGCGGAAGCTATAGCGTCGGGATCAGGGCTGCCGTGCATAAGCAAGAGCAGAGAATCGTCAGGGCGTGCCATATCCATGAGCTTTTTAAAGTTTTGCTCGGATTCTTTTTTGATTAGAATAGATTCTATTTTCATTTTTTGAGTTCAAATGGAATACTGCCGGCTAATCCACCTAGTAAATAAAAATTTTACCGAGATGATCGGCAACAACTTCACCGACAATAGCGGCATCAATAATTCCGGCATTGCGCATTTTTTTCACAAGACCTTGCGCCTCTATCGCGGGCAAGCTAAATAATAACCCCCCGGCAGTTTGCGGATCAAATAGAACATCTAAAATCCATGCCCGGCAGGTAGCTGCCGCTTCAATCTGTTTAATTCGGAAATTTTTATTACGGTAAAGGCCGCCGGGAACAAAACCTGTTTCCACCAATTTCTGCACTCCCGCAAAAATAGGCACAGCGGCTGAATTTATGCGCATGCCGACATCGCTGCATTCAATCATTTCGCAGGCATGGCCTAAAAAACCAAAACCGGTTATATCGGTGCAAGCGTGAATATTCCCTGCGGCAATCATCATCTCTGAAGCTTTTTTATTGAGCTGGGTCATGCAGGCAATGGCTTTTTGAAGTAATTGCTCGTTAACTACGCCGCCTTTCAGCGCCGTGCTGACAATTCCTGTGCCCAATGGTTTGGTGAGAATCAAGCTGTCGCCGGGTTTAGCGCCGCAGTTCAATAAAACTTTGTCCGGATGAATTAGACCGGTTACGGAAAGGCCATATTTAATTTCGTTATCTTCAACGCTGTGTCCGCCGACAAGCAAAACTCCTGCCTCGCGCATTTTATCCAAGCCGCCGCGCAAAACTTCCCGCAGCACGGAAATATCCATCGTCTTGATGGGAAAGCAAACAATATTCATCGCGGTTATCGGCTTTCCGCCCATGGCGTAAACATCATTGATAGCGTTGGTCGCGGCGATTTGGCCGAATGTATAGGGATCATCCACAGTCGGTGTGAAAAAATCAACCGTTTGCACCAGGGCAAGGTCGGGGGAAAGTTTATACACTCCGGCGTCTTCCGCGTGTTCAAATCCCGTCAGTAAATTAGGATCAGAAATCAGCGGCAAATCGCGCAAAATTTCGGAGAGGTCGCCCGGACCTATCTTACAGGCTCAACCGGCACTTTGCACTGTTTCTGTTAAACGAAGGGCTTTTTTTTCTTCCATTTTTCTCTTGGCCAATCTGTTTATATATTTCCAGCCTGTTATTTTTAACACATACGGATGTATTTTCCAACCGGAATTCCATTCCTCATTTAATTCTAAGCTATTGTAAAAACCTGTCCGATTTTTTATTGATTTATTTACGGCAATGAGTTTAAAGATAAGACATTAAAAAAAGAAGGTAAACACAATGTCCATAAGGTACTACAGCACAAATCGTTATTTGAATAATTTTGCGGGGATTATTCCTTTTACCGGAAAAGTTTCGTTTAGAGAGGCATTGCTTACCGGCCAGGCTCCGGATGAAGGCTTGTTTATGCCGGATACAATACCGCTTCTTTCGTTAAAAGATATACAAAAGTTGAAAAGTAAGCCTTACCGGGAAACTGCGCTGCTTGTAGCGAGGGCGTTTCTGTCTGATGAGTTTTCCGATGAAATTCTGAAAAATGTCGTTGCCGACTCTTACAGCTTTTCCGTGCCTTTGGAGGAAGTATGCCCGCAAGCCTACATAATGCGTTTGGATCAAGGTCCCACAGCATCATTCAAAGATTTTGCCGCGAGGATGATGGCGAGACTCATGAGTCATTGCCGCCCCCGAGGTGAGCGTATCAATATCTTGGTGGCTACATCCGGCGATACAGGAAGCGCCGTGGGTGAGGCTTTTAAGGGAGTGACAGGAATTGACGTTACTATTCTTTATCCGGCCGAAGAAGTAAGTCTCCGGCAAAAAAAACAGCTCGACACAATCGGCGGTAATGTCCATGCTCTCTGTGTAGAAGGAAAATTTGATGATTGCCAGAACTTGGTCAAACAAGCTTTTGCCGACCCGGAGTTGACTGAGTTTAATTTGTCTTCAGCCAATTCGATTAACTTTGGCCGGATTTTGCCGCAGATAGTTTACTATATTTACGCTTACGCCCAGCTTGCCGCTGCCGAAGAACAGGTGGTCTTCTCGGTTCCTTCGGGGAACTTCGGCAACGCTCTGGGATGTGAATACGCGCGCCGTATGGGCTTGCCGGTGGCTAAGCTCGTTATGCCCACTAATGAAAATGATGAATTCCCTATCTTTTTAGAATCCGGCAGGTACAATAAAGTTTCGCCTTCCCGAGCGTGTATTTCCAACGCTATGAATGTCGGACATCCCAGTAATCTGGCGCGGTTCTTTGAATTGTACGGCGGCACTGTTGATCGAGCGGGAAATGTGCATCGCTATCCCAATATAGAAGAAATGAGGCGATATATATATTCGATAAGCGTTTCGGATGAACAAACCAGAAAAACAATTCAGAGTGTCTACAAACGCTATCACGTGGTTTTAGAACAGCATGGTGCTGTCGGCTGGGCAGGTCTGGAAGATTATCTAAACAAAACCTCGAACAAAAATATAGCCATTTGCCTGGAAACCGCGCATCCGGCAAAATTTCCGGAAGAAATTCAAAGACTTCTGGGATTAAAATTGAATTTACCGGAAAGTTTAAAAGACATTGATCGTCGAGCAGGGAACGCTATATCCATGACAAATAATTACTATGATTTTAAAAAGCATCTGCGGGAAAGCTTAAAAATTAAGGAATAGACATGATTTGGTGTTCTTTGCTTACGAAAAGGAAAAATTAGCCTCACTTAAAATTTAATAACAAACATTTTTTTCTTAGGTATGAAGCGCAGCGAGGCTGAATCGATGCAATATCTGAGATCAGTTGGCTTGGATCCGTTGGGAAAAAGGTGACCGAAATGAGAATCGCCGTATTTGCTTCTCACTTCCGTTAACTAATTCTATCATTGATAACTATTTTAAAAATTTATTTTCTATTAAATCGACAAGGCTTGGGGAATCATTAATATCAAAACAAGGAACGCCAATATCCAGCTTTATATCCGAGGCAATCGCCAGCAGATTATCCTCTTTTTTGCATAAAGGCGTACGCTTTAGTTCAGAGCGGAAAACCTCGATTTTGGGGAAAGGGTTGCCCTTGTAACCTTCAGTAAGAATTATATCCACCCTTTTAATATATTCCTTCCTGATTTCGTCTAGCGCCTGATCATGATCTACGTCTTCAACTAAAGCTATTCGGAGAGGCGAAGAAATAATCGTCGTGTGGGCGCCGGCTTTTTTGTGCCGCCAGCTATCCTTGCCCTCGTGGTCTATGTCAAATCCATGAACATCGTGCTTGATTGTAGCTACGCGGTATCCCCTTTTTACTAATTCGGGAATTATTTTTTCCAATAAGGTTGTCTTGCCGGCGCTGGATTTGCCGACAATGGATACTATAGGGATAGTCATGCTTTATAATTATCCTAATGTCATTTATAAATTTATTCTCATTACATACAGAAATACGCTCTGTTTTATTCCTAGCACATAATTATCTGCCTGCCAATTTGAAGATATGCGTTGTTTTTGAAACTTGCTGTTTGTTATTCGCCATCATCAACTGCATAAAAAAGGGTTATTTGGCAGTGTTTCAAATCTACCATTTAATCCAGCTAGGCCATGGGCATTTCTCTTTATATTTCTTGACAGAAAAAGCGTTTCCTGTTAATAAATACTCGTAACTTGAAGATAACTTTAGATAACTTTAAATTTTACGGGGAAGTGCTTCAATGTTTTATGTAAATGCTCACTCAATTGCTAGTCTGCTTATCTTACTACAATCTACAAGCAAGAAAAAAAGTATCCTGAGAATTACCGTTCAAACAAATAAACTAGTATTTAATGTTTTGCACAGTGGTGAAAACATTTAATATATTAATTGATTACATTTATTAAACTTTGTGGGAGGGATTATAAATGATTAAGATATTTATCCGCTTTTTATCAACGGCTTTCACAACTGGCCTCCTTTTTATGGCAATGGCAAGTTCTGTTATGGCGGCAGAGACAATTAAAATTGGTGCTGTTTTGCCGTTGGCGGAAGTAATTGGTAAAGATGCGTCCAAATCGATGCAATTGGCCGTAAAGAAGATCAATGCCGCAGGCGGCTTGCTGGGAAGGCAGCTGGAATTAATAATAGTTGACGATGAAATGAAACCGGATAAGGCTCTGGCCGCTGTAGAGAAATTAGCCAATAGTGACAAGGTCGATATACTTGTTGGCGGTACGGCCAATGCCACAACTATGGGAATAGTGCCGGCTTTAAAAAAATATAAGAAAGTAACGGTTTGGTGTGGAGCATCTTCGGCAAAAATCGAAAAGGAGCTGGAGGGGCAGGACTGGTTTTTTCACCTGCAATCTTGGGATTATGAACTCGGTGCGTATTATGAAAAAATGTGGAGAGAAGTTGTCCAAAAGTATCCGAATGTTAAAAAGAAAATAATATTCGTTGCGTATAAAGAAGACCCTTTCGGTTCCGATAGTTTCAGCATTGCCAGTCCCATAGCCAAAGCTTATTTAAATTTGCTGAAGGGCGAAGTGTATAACAGTCCAGATTATCGGACAATATTGAGTAATGCCAGAAAATTTGGTCCGGATATTTTTATCTGGGATGGTTCGGAAAAAGACGCTAAACCAATGCTGGAAGATGCTAAAAATATTGGATTTGCCCCTCCTGTTTATTTAGGAACAACTTTGGTATGGCCTGCTGACTTTTCTACTTTGGTGGGTTCCGAAGGTGTTATGTTGTACAGTTACTGGAACGAATCAATGAAAAGCAAAAATAAAGCAAGCAGAGATTACGGTGATGCTTTCAACAAGGAATTTAATGAATCTCCGGCCACGTACTTCGGTCCTCTTGCCTATACCAATATAATGATTGTTGCTGAGGCAATCAAAAGAGCGGGTACTCTGGAAAGTGAAGCCTTGATTAAGGCCTTGGAGAAGACAAAATATGAATCCCCGCTGGGCGATACATTTGTTTTTGTAAAGAGTCTTGGCATTAATCATCAAGCAGGAGCTAATCCGAAGCTTATGCAATGGCAAGGTGGAAAAATAAAAATTATTTGGCCGTGGGAATTCGCGACGGCCAAATTAATTTATCCGTTTCCTGCGCAGGGTTTTAATAAGGCCGCCGCTGTTGAGATAGAAGAAAAGAAAAAACCGGCTCCAGCCGTTAAACAGCCCGCTGGAGGTGGTAAAGTGCCCGCAGCAGGAAAGAAAGAGCAACCGGTTCCCGCTGTGAAGCCCACTACGTCAGCTCCGGCCACAAAACCAGCTACTGCCACTACCACCACGCCAACTGTTGCTCCGGCCGCTAAACCAGCTACTACTACCACCACTACTACTACTACCGCACCGGCTAAAGGTGATAAAACAGCCGTAGCGGCAGTGATCCCG
>DLME01000025.1 GCA_002479215.1 Syntrophaceae bacterium UBA7544 | reverse complement strand
TTGTCGTTCATAACCAAGCTGTCGTCAGGCTATTGGGACCTTTTCGACCCAACCAATGGATACACGGCGATCCATAGCGACGTAGCAAGGCGTCTACCGTTCAAAAAAATCAGCCGCCGTTACTTTTTTGAAACCGATATGCTCTTTCGACTGAATACGCTGCGCGCAGTCGTCGTCGACATTCCGCTGGACGCAAAATATGGAAGCGAAGTAAGTAATATGAAAATCTCGAAAATTGCCGGTGAGTTTTTCTTTAAACATATCCGGAATTTTGCAAAAAGAGTCTTTTACAACTACTACCTCAGAGATATGTCTCTTGCGTCAATTCAGTTACCCATTGGATTACTCATGGTTATCTTCGGGGTTGTATTCGGAGGCTATCACTGGATAATCTCCTGGCAAAAAGGATTGCCAACACCGGCAGGCACGGTGATGCTTGCCGCAATCCCAATAATAATTGGCATTCAATTCATTCTGGCCTTTTTGGCGTATGACATCTCCTCAATACCCCGGCGGCCGTTACATCGCAAATAACCCAAAACTACACATCGAGGGTCGCGTATGACGGAAAACTCAAACCGTTGTACAATACTTAAAAATAATTGGCTTTATTTTGCAGCGGTCGTATTGTTTCTCACTTTTTTATTTAGAAATTGTGGCCTTTACCCTGTTGTTTTTGCAGATGAGTACTATTATAGCAAGTTTTCCAGGCTGCTACCGCTCAGATATTCACCGCTCCCGGATTATCTATATCTATCGATTTATCGTTTAACCAACATTTGTGGCGATGGATTTCTCAATTGTGCAAGAATACTTAACACCCTGTTTTTTATTGCGGCCATGCCGTTTATTTATCTAACCACCAGACGAGTCTCCACCAAGCGGATAGCATCAATTGTTGCGTTGCTGGCAGTCTTGGGACCAATTAACAGCTATACTGCCTACTACATGCCAGAGGCGCTCTATTTTTTCGCATTTTGGCTCCTCACATGGTTTATCTTGCGGTTAGATAACACGGCCGATTTGCGGTCATGGTGTTTTGCCGGAATACTATTAGGCCTTTCTGCACTGATTAAGCCGCACACCCTTTTTCTATTGCCGGCAATCGTAGTCTATATTTTGTATGCCGGCAGAAAAAAAGAAGGTAAATGGGCGCTGCAGGCAATTGGGAACGCGTTTATTTTTGTCGCCATTGCATTTGTGGTAAAATTTTCAATTGGTTATCTGCTTGCAGGTGAAGCCGGGGTGACCTTTTTCGGCGCATTTTACACTGCAATCGCGAGCCGAACAACATCCAATTTGCACCGTTACTTCGAACTTCTTTCGTTATCCACTGAAAGTGCTAAAGGCCATATTTTAGCGATCTGCTTAATGTTTGGGGTGCCGATCGCTTTTGCAATCAAAGCTTCCTTTGAGTCTGCACTCTATAAAGAGGAAACGAGATCCAGCCATAGGATTGCTGTTTATGCGCTTTTGGTCTTAGTTAGCCTTATTCTGGTTGTCAGTCTTTTTACAGCCTCTATTGCAGGCACAGGCATAGACATAACGACTACGCATCTTCATATGCGCTACTATAATTTTGCGCTCCCTTTGCTGCTCGTTATCGTAGCTTCTCAATTATCGCTAGAGCAAACCGCTAACATGCTCAAACGAAGGGCGATCGTTGCTTTTCCAATCGGAGCGGCAATTGTGTACGCCGTTTATACATTCATGGCGCCCTATGTGCCAATGTTTATTGATAGCCCGGAATTACGCGGTTTTACTTACAACCGGACTGTCATCTATGTTCTGAGTGGGATATCGTTCTTGGCCCTTGCATTATGGGTATATTCGGCTCAGGCCGGGGCTAAAGTATTCCTCTATCTGCTAATGCCGCTTGCGGTGGTTTTTTCGACTTACGATGTTAATGGCGAACTCAGGCATCGTCTTGTGCCGAACGTTTTTGACAGGGCGGGGATTTTTACAAAACACTACCTGTCGAATGTATCGAATGAGGAGCTTTCCAAGCTTGTAATTGTCGGCTCGGATGAATGCGGCATGTACCGCACGTTGTTTTACCTTGATAACCCCAAAGCATCTTTTGAGACGATTCCCCTGAGAGCTGCCTATGATGTGTCTAAGCTCCCGGTTGGCAAAGAATGGATTTTAGTTATCGGAGAGCACGCATTACCTGAAAATATGTGCTACCAACTGCAAATGCAAGGTTTTACACTCGCGCGTGCGACTTGCACAACCACCGTAGACTTCAAGAAATTTTCATGGCCCGGCGTTATTTCGTACGCACGAGGATTGTCTTTCGCTGAGCCGTGGGGGACATGGTCTTCTGGTGATGTTGTAACCCTGGAATTTTCTAAACCTCTTCCGGAAAAATTCACTGTTCATCTTGTCGCACACGCTTTTGGCCCAAATGTTGGAAAAGAGTTTGCGGCCCACGTTGGAGATAACGCCATCGGATTTACATTGGGGACTTCACCTCAGGAAAGAGTGCTCGAATTCAGCAACCCCAAAAAATCGAAAGTCTTAAAGATCGATGTTCCTTCGGCCTGCTCGTCAAAGGAGTTAGGGCTGGGAGGTGATGACAGGCGCCTGGGCATTGCACTTACGGAATTGCGGATTGAACCGCTTTAAACCAGTTCTGTAGCCGGTCATTATCCGTTCCCCGCGAAAAACGGGAAGGCGCGCCTAAGAAAGGTCGGGGGCTTATCTTCCAGCGCTGCAATCATAAACATCGGGATGAATGGGAATACCCAGAGCCTTATAACTTCCACCTCCTTTCGTTGTGATGCGGGATTTGTTTCTATTCCGGCTCATATGGGTGGAATTATTGAATGAAGTTTGTATTTGGATTCGGCGATTAATATATGTAGAAGGGGGTCTTTAAAGCGGAGGCTGTCTTACGGAAATCCATGACGGCGCAGGAGGGATTCTGATGTGTGGATCATGTATTGAGCGTTTTGATCCCAGGTCGATTTTCAACAAGTTGAGGCGAGGGAGGTGCCCAGGGTTGTGGGTTCATTTCGGCTCCGCAGTGAGCAATGATTACACAGTCATTTCCATCCGTTTTGGAGAGTTCACAGGTTAAGATAGCTTCATTCCTCAGTGTAAAACGGTCTGGATGCTGTTGGCATTGACAACCTTCCTTACCGGAAGTATGGTTTTGTTGTTCATAAGGACATGAGAGCTGCCAGTTCCTCTCTCGCTGGTCCTGCACCTGTATCCTCTGTTCAAAAACATTCTGTCCGGAAAATATTCTTGCAAAACCGGAATGTGACTGTAACTCCGAAAAATGTCCTGGCCTCACTCCGGTGGAGGTCCAGACTGCCGATCTTATCAAGGAAGGCAAAGCAACCAAAGAGATAGCTGAATTACTGAATGTTTCCGTAAATACGGTTTCATCAAACCGTTTTCATATACGGAAAAAGCTCAGCTTGACCGACAAGAAGATAAACCTCAGGATATTATTTAAAATATTTCGGTAAGTGATGATAAAATATAACCATTATCCAACCAAAACAGCATCAACTATGTCAGCTCCGGATCTGCTATAATAGATTCATTTCCTAAAAAGATAATGGCACATCAGAGTCTGTCGAAACGCAGGGGCTCCCTTTCCAAGGTCTTTCGACCAGCCGCCAAAGCTGTTTCTGACGACCAGCACCACTGATGATTCATGACCGCTTTGAGCGGTTCATGTTTTTTCAGGCCTCCGGTTTTGCCGGAGGCATCAGACATTGCCGGTTGGAGGTCAAGTTTACGCATTATTCAGGGTAATATGCTTCGGGCGCCAAGTTCATCTGCGTTGCCCCCTGCTCATTGATGCCCCCAATCGGAGAGGCGTAAATGACAGAATCTGGGAATTATTCACCCCATTTTACATTATACGAAGTGCGAAAGTCGGCACTCAGTTATCTGTCAATTTCAACTACTTATAGCCGGACAGCAATGACTAAAACAATATGTCTCATCTTTTTTTGATAAAGGTGTGCACAAATCCAGCCGATTGATGTGTTGAGACTCCTTAGGCGCTTGAGCACAGGAAGCGGTAATTCATCAATCAAAAAGCGGTTGAAAAAATGGGCCTGATTAGCGTCGATCAGTTGAAAAAAGACATGGTTCTGGCCAGTGATGTCAAAGACCTCAGTGGGCGACTGCTCGCGGCCAAGGGGTTGAAGTTGAGCGAGGGCCACCTGAGGCTCTTTGAGACTTGGGGGATTCTCGAAGCGGATATCGAAGGCGAGTCTTCCGGGGATACTTATGAAAACGCTTTTGTAGACCTGGAGCCCGGCCTGCTGAAGACCGCCGAAGAATTCGTCCGCCGCAGGTTTGTGCACAGCGACCTCGATCATCCGGCAAATCAGCAATTATTTCAGCTCTGCGTTCTTCA
>DLME01000092.1 GCA_002479215.1 Syntrophaceae bacterium UBA7544 | reverse complement strand
CCACATCCGGTAAAGTTCGCTTGACTTTCATGTAAGGTATGGTATAGAACGATGGTTCTATTGTCAAGATTTTTTTAGTGAGTCCCAAGTTTCAGAAGCATAGCGCACTGAAATTTGCTGGACGAACTATCCCGCGCGAAGCGCAGGGAAAGGAGACCAAATCTTCAAAAACAGTTTCGCGGGGAGAATTTTAGCGAAGGGCAATGTAAAAAGGGGTTTGGGGCGGAAGAGCGTAAAAATAATTGACACAAATCTAAAAAGAATATAGCCTGCGCAAACTTAACTAGTTGAAAATAAGCTGTATTTTAGTTCATAGGAGTCAATGGGGCGGTTATGAACGAAAAACTGATAAAGTTATTGGCAACAGGTTTTGGCGCCGGATTGGCACCCGTTGCTCCCGGGACTACCGGCACATTAGTCGGCGTGTTGATTTGCCTTATTTTTTCCCCCCTGCACTGGTTACTGCGTCTTTTAATTGTAATCTTTTTATTGGTCTTAGCTATTTATATCGCCGAACGCGCAGAACAAGTTTACCGGAAAAAAGATGATCAACGTATTGTGGTTGATGAAATTGCCGGTTTTCAAGTGACCATGCTGCCGGTGGCGATAACTGGATTGCACCTCTTGGTTGGTTTTGTTTTGTTTCGGATTTTTGATATTTTAAAACCTTTTCCCCTCCGTGATCTGCAGAAAATATCCGGCGGCTTGGGCATTGTGCTGGATGATGTTGCCGCCGGAATTTATGCGGGGGTATTGATGCTGTTGCTGGTATTTTTTGGAGTGCTATGAAAACAGGCATCTTAACTATAGGCAATGAATTGATGAACGGCCGCACCGTCGATACCAATTCCTCGTTTATCGCGCGTGAAGTAAATCAGCAGGGCTGGCACGTGGAAGCTATAATGTCGGTGGGTGATGATTTTAAAGCAATTAAAAACCGGTTAAATTATTTGTTACCGCTGACGGATGCCGTAATTTGCACGGGAGGATTGGGGCCTACCGCCGACGATATAACAACTGCCGCTATCGCTCAGGCTTTCGACCTGCCGTTATACACTGATGAGAGCGTTTTACACGGCATCAAAGAAAGGTTTGCCAAATACAATTTACGCTGGATAGAAAATAACGCCAAGCAAGCTATGTTTCCTCAGGGTGCGGAAATCATTGCCAACCCTGTGGGTACGGCAGCGGGTTTTGTCTTGAATATTAAAGGGAAACTGATTTTTGTTATTCCCGGAGTTCCCGCCGAAACGAAAAGGATGTTGTTGGAGGGAGTTATTCCCGTTTTGCGCAGATATTTCCCGCAAAATGAACAATATTCAGCCAAACAAACCATCAAAACTTTCGGGCTTTCCGAGGCGGCTGTTGATGACGCTCTTAAAGACATCAATTTTAATTCTTTGGGTGTGATTATTGGTTTTTATCCTGTTTTCCCTGAAAATCATCTTGTTCTGATATCGCGCCGGAAAACTTTAAAAGAAACCCAGGATAAATTAAAGATGGCGCGAGATGAAATAACTAAGCGGCTTAAAAAATACATATTTCATTACGGCGAGGAAACTCTCGAAGAGATTGTTGCCGCTCTGCTGATAGAGAAAAAAATGACCTTGGCCGTGGCGGAATCGTGCACCGGTGGATTGATATCTAATCGCTTGACCAATATTGCGGGAAGCTCGGCTTTTTTTGAACGCGGCATAGTCACTTACAGCAATGCCGCAAAAATAAAGTTGCTGGACGTTCCAGCGGACGGTATAGAAAAATATGGAGCGGTAAGTGAAGAAACGGCGCGTTTGATGGCTGAAGGAATCCGCAAAATTGCCGGCACTGATTTAGGTCTTTCCGCAACCGGCATTGCCGGTCCAACCGGCGGCAGCGTGGATAAGCCCGTGGGCACTGTTTATCTGGCTTTAAGTGATTCTGCTCAAACGATATGTGCCCACCATGTTTTTAGATGGGATCGCAAAAGAAACAAACATGTTTTTTCCGAAGTGGCATTGATTATGATCAAGGATTTTTTGCAGGGAAAAGGTCAATAACAAGTGGACACACAAAAGAACATACGGGCATTTTTAGCGATTGAGCCAACAGAAGATGTTTTGCAGACGGTCTCCCGCCTGCAGGAGAATTTAAAAAAAGAAATAAAAGGGAAGATAAGTTGGACGAGATCTCAAGGCAATCACATTACATTAAAATTTTTCGGCAACATTGATCAAGACGATGTAAAAAATATTTGCGCTATAATGAAAAAACAAGTAGCTTCGGTGCCGACTCTATCTTTAAATGTAGAACAGATAGGAGTTTTCCCCGATGCCCGCAGGCCGCGCGTTCTCTGGCTGGGAACGACAGGTGATATAGAGAAATTAGCCGCTCTGCAAACACAGATGGAAAGAGAGTTTGAGGGTATTGGTTTTCCGCGTGAAACCCGGCCATTCCGCGCGCATTTGACTTTGGGTCGGATTAAAATCCCGCAGGAGATAATGGGAATCAGCGAAGCTCTGCATAAGCATAACGATTTTATCGTTGGTAAATTTAACTGCTCGGAAATAATTTTATTTCAAAGTAAACTGACAAGAGAGGGAGCTATTTACACCAAACTGGAAAAGTTTTATTTTTCCGGCTGAGGATTAATAATAGCGAGTAACATTAATAAAATTAAGGGAGGTCACCATATTATGTGCGCAGATGTAGATAGATCAAAAGCCGTCGATTTGGCCATTACTCAAATTGAAAGACAGTTTGGTAAAGGGTCAATTATGAAATTGGGTAGCTCGGAGAGGGTTGCCGATGTTCCGGCCATTTCTACCGGATCACTCAGTCTCGATATAGCGCTGGGGACTTTTGGCGTCCCACGCGGTAGAGTTATTGAAATCTATGGACCGGAATCAGGCGGCAAAACCACACTGGCGCTGCATATTGTCGCGGAAGCTCAAAAGCAAAACGGAATCGCAGCATTTATTGATGCCGAACACGCCTTGGATGTAACCTATGCCAAGAAAATCGGTGTTAATACTGACGACCTCCTGATCTCCCAGCCGGATACGGGCGAGCAGGCGCTGGAAATAGCGGAAACTCTTG
>DLME01000185.1:4370-4595 GCA_002479215.1 Syntrophaceae bacterium UBA7544 | reverse complement strand
AGCGGCAGTTTTGCCGAATCTTTCTCTTATTTCGCCGACACAAAAAATCTCCGGTTCAGCAAAGTAGTCAGTTACGGCAACGCCGCCGACCTGGACGGCGCCGATTTTCTGGAATACCTGGCGGATGACGCAGACACGAAACTCATTGCCTTTTACATCGAAGGCACGAAAAACGGCTCACGCCTGAAAGCCGCCCTGACCCGCGCGGCAGGGCAAAAGCCGGTG
>DLME01000185.1:0-4319 GCA_002479215.1 Syntrophaceae bacterium UBA7544 | reverse complement strand
CGCGGCAGGGCAAAAGCCGGTGATTGCCATCAAAGGCGGGATGACTGCACAGGGCATGCGGGCGGCTAACTCTCATACGGCAGCACTGGCAGGATCTCCAGATATCTGGCGCGCCCTCTTCAGGCAGAGCGGTGCCCTGCAGGTAGAAAACTTCGATGAAATGGTAAATGCCCTGATAGCCTTTGACACCTCGCCCCTTCCCTCCGGGCGGGCCATGGCTTTGATTACCAACTCCGGCGGCTTCAGCGTCATCCAGACTGACATGTGCTTGAAAGCTGGCATTGAAGTGCCCCGCTTTTCTTTGGAAACCGTTGAAACCCTTCGCACCCTGGTGCCCGCAGCCGGAACCAGTATCGGCAATCCATTAGACGCATGGCCAATCTATTACAATATTGGGCCGACGGGAAACATCGCCGACATTATCAAAATTGTAGCCGCAGACCGTCATATTCATTCCCTGGTCTTCCAATTTGATCAGTTTCGCTATTTGCGACGTATCCTGGGATCAGGCACTGACGCCCATATGAAGCGGCTCATCGAATTGATGATCGAAGGATGCGAACATGCCCGTCAAAAGGAACATAAACCCGTCCTGATCACGGTTTCCCTGGATCCTTACCTGGAGGATGGAGAAGACAGGCATTATAATCTTCTTCTCAAAAGAACTTTTGCCGCCAGGGGTTTCCCTGTATATGCCACTCTGGACGCTACAGTCAAAGCCACTGCTAATTTGTGCCAATACTATGAAAGTCGTAACCGGGCATAAAGCCGAGGCAAAATCAGAGTGGTAGACCACAAGTGTATGTCTTCAAATGGTTTTGAACAAATTGGATCAAAAACTAAGAGATGGTTTCAGCACTCATATAAACCTTTCCTGCCTTTTCAGTAAGTCTCAAAGTGCGATTCTGTTTCTTCGTGAAACACGGGATATTTATCCACGATTGCTGGTTGAAATCGAGTATTATTTTTAAGGGCGATGTTTTACCGATAACAGCAAGAAGTGCTTGTTGAGTACACCTCAAATCTTCAAGGCAACTGATCTGGCCAGTTTATTGAATATGGGATGAAATGTGTAACTCCGTGACAGCTTACTATCCTTTCTTCTGAAATCCATCTGTCTTCCTGAGAGCGTTAGGCCGAATAGTTTCATTTCTGTAGTAGATTTCAAATGCAATTTGACAAATATTAATAAAACATATTAATATATAACATTAAAAAATGACAGTGGAACGGCCGCTATTATATCATTACTATAATATCTTTTTTATATAAGGAAGAATGTCTCCTGTGAACAATGCAGAAAATCTCGATTTTCTATTTCATCCCAGAACTATTGCTATTGCCGGTGTTTCGGAGAAAATTAACAAGTTCAGTTTCGGTTTAAGATTCCTCGAGAGCTTGATCCAATTCGGATTCAAGGGGAATATATACCCAATAAGCCCTACCGGTGGCGAGATCATGGGTATGAAAATATATAAAAGTGTTAAAGACATTCCTGGTAATATTGATTTCGTTATTTCTGCCATTCCTGCCCGCTATACTCCGCAGCTTGTAGCGGATGCGGCTGAAAAGGGTGTCAGGGCTATACATTTTTTTACCTCGGGATTCGGCGAGATAGAAAATATTGAAGGCAAACGTCTGCAGGCGGATATTATAGCCAGAGCAAAAGCTGGTGGAATTCGTGTGGTCGGGCCAAATTGCCTAGGCCTTTATTGCCCTTCCGGCGGCCTTTCCTTTAATGCTGACTTTGAAAAAGTGAGTGGTCCGGTCGCGATGATCTCTCAAAGCGGAGGCAATGCAGCACACTGTATACAGGAAGGCAACAGTAGGGGCGTATTTTTCAGCAAGGTCATAAGTATGGGCAATGGCGCCGATCTGAACGAGTCTGATTACCTGGAATATCTGGTGCACGATGACGAAACACAAATTCTTACCGCTTATATCGAAGGCGTAAGAGAGGGTCGGCGCTTTTTGAGAGCCTTAAAATCGGCCACAAAGAGCAAACCTGTCATTATATTAAAGGTGGGTACATCCGAATCAGGGGCTGAGGCGGCGGTTTCACACACCTCTGCCCTGGCCGGTTCAAACCAGGTGTGGGAAGGCGTGTTACGGCAGACAGGGGCCATCCGTGCAGGCAGCATTGAAGAAATGATAGATATAACACTAGCGTTTCAGCATATGTTGCCCCCCCACAAGGGAAACAAGATTGTTATTACCGGTATTGGAGGTGGCGCCAGCGTTATCTTGGCTGATGAATTTACCAATGCAGGGCTGGTGCTGCCCAAGCTGAGTGATAAGCTGCGAAAAAGCCTGATTGAATTGTATCCTTCAGAGGCCGGACGAATTTTTAAGAACCCTGTCGACCTCAATAATTTTGAAGGTCCTGAGATATTCTTTAAGACGATGAAAGCGCTTGATCAGTGTGAGGAAGCGGATCTGCTGGCCATACACGTAGCATTCGATCATTTTGGCCTTATTTCTATAAAAGATAAGGAATTTATGATAGGTATGTATCTGAAACTAATTGGTCAAATCAAAAAGGAAATTAAAAAGCCTCTGGCAGTCATCTTGCATAGCTACTCTTCCATTCAGATGAGGAAGCTTGCATATGATGCAGGTAAGGAGCTAACTGCAGCAGGATTCGCCGTTTTTCCCTCAATACAGCGGGCTGCCATAGCCTTGAGCAAGTTCATACGCTATCATGAAGAACGCAGAACAGCGGGCCGGATAAAGTAGGAAAGTCCGGCGCTGGATGATGCGGCCGGGTAAAATGTTGTTTTATGTCTGACTCGGTGCCGCAGATGGCTGCCCTGGCTGAAAGGGATACTGGAGAAAAATGACTTAGTTGTAACCGAAAAAAACCCGAAAGATCATAATAGAATGATGGCTGTTGTTCAGGTACTCAATCATCTCAATACGATTACGTCAGGCATGGCGATGAGGAACATTATTACGAATATTTGTTATCAGATAATTTTATATTATTCAAGAATGCAACCGGAATACAAAAGATTGACAGGCCATCTTTTTTAAAAGTAAGGATATGTATTATAACCTATTTTACAGGTAGAGGTGCCATAAAATGACTGATCCCAAATCTTTAATTTACAATGTGAAATCCTCTGGCCGGAAGGCTTTGAATGAATATGAGGCTAAGTTGTTTCTTGCGGCTTTTGGCGTACCCGTGTGCCGGGAGGTTCTGGCATCTTCCGTTGATGCTGCGGCTGCGGAAGCGGTCAAGATAGGATTTCCCGTTGTTCTTAAGGCGTCGGGAGAAAAATTGGTGCACAAAACCGAAGTAGGTGGCGTCGTCCTGAATGTGAAGAATAAGCAGGAGATCAAATCGGAAGGCCGGCGTCTCCTTGAGATTCCGGGATGCGAGGCCCTTTCAGTACAAGAGATGATCGTGGGCGCCCGGGAACTGGTCTGCGGCTTGACCCGTGACCACTCATTCGGGGCATCTGTGATGTTCGGCCTCGGGGGCATTTTAACAGAAACTCTGAAAGACACCGTTTTTCGGATTGCACCTCTGGCAATGTACGACGCAAAGGATATGATGTCGGGGATCAGAGCCAATACCATTCTGCAGCCTTTCCGCGGAGAAGCGGCCGTGGATATGGATCTTTTGGCAAAAATCCTCATTGTGGTAGGAGAGATCGGTCTTCAATACGAATCGATTGCCGAAATAGATATCAATCCCCTGAAGATTTGCCGTGATGGAAAGCCTGTGGCAGTAGATGCACTGATTGTGTTCACAGCCTAATTTTTTATTGTTAATTATTACACCTGCAATAAAATATCTAAACGATGTCATTCCGGCTTGTGCCTGACCTGTACCCGACATTTGTACCGCATGTTAAGTTAAAATTCCGTAGTTTTTTGATGATTACCAATTGAAAGGTTGTATAAATATCAAGACTGACGAGTTGCGGATAACAGGAAGAAGTGTTTGTCGATTCAAATACCGTAAGCCCGTTCGGGCCAGAATTTGGTTATTCTCTCTTTTGGATATTTTGACGGCCAACAGATTTAGAATGATTATGTTGGCTGTTGTTCCAATCCCCTTCCGCTCCACCACCGAGTCCCCCAAACAGAGATATTTTGCCATTATGCGCCCAGAGTGGCGCTGTTGGCGCGGTTCAACTCTGATGTGTTGGCCGGAGAGAGCAGACTTTAAGCGCGTTCGGACTAGAATTCAGTTATTCTCTCTATTGGATATTTTGGCGGCCAACTCATGTGTCCTGAGTTATATGGGGTCTGATAACAGGCACTGACAACAAAAGTTTTAATTTACCTCTTTCACCTTGTGTTCTTATAAT
>DLME01000296.1 GCA_002479215.1 Syntrophaceae bacterium UBA7544 | reverse complement strand
TGCGGCATAAGCTTGCATTCCTTCATCCCTCCTTGCATAGAGTAATTGTGATAAATAATCCTCACTTGATAGAATCCATCTTGTCAATCACTGCGTATTTTTTTTCGCCAGCCATTCCAGTTTCATTATTTTCCAGTATTTTCTGGCAATGACATACATAATGTAGTCGAACATAAGGATTGTCCGGCTAAGGCTTTCCACTGCCTGCCGGTGTTCTACCTCTGTATTAAACATGGATTGAAACTCCGCGTATAACCACATGTGCCTCCTCATCAGAATCAGAGCATAAACAGCCTCATGGAGGGGAATTCCTTCCCTGTATCTTTCCTCCGCGTACTTTTCGAAAATTTCTTCGGCCTGTTCAAATGGCGCTTCGTGAAAAAACATCATTTGAAAATTACGGTAAAAATCTTTGGCTTGAAGAATAATTTTATCTTCTGATGAGTCATGATAGGTATAAGTTCTGGCGTTAGTTTTTACGTCCTTGGCCCATTGTTTGGCAATTGTTTCGGCATTCTTTTGAGTCAAATCAACAAGTTTTGTGACAAATGCTTTCATAGTCGCTCTTTTCCTTGAATAAGAAGGTAAGAGCAACGGCTATGCCATAGAAAATTATTTTTATATTTTGATGTCTGGTTGCCTCTTAATAAAGCCTGAATTTATTTATATTTGTCATGTCCGCTAAAGATGGAATCCATTTATTTTAAGGCGTTATGGCTTTCCGTTTTTGCAGGTAAGTTAATTTTTTTTATTTTTACTTAAATGCTATTGATTAATTATGAAATGTAAGGGGACGGACGGAAAATGCGAAATAAACGTCGCCGGGAAAGTCGTAAGGGGAGATTTACAGACATTGGAAAGCAACAATAGTTTTTAAATACAGGAGCTTACCAATAAAGACCTTTTTGTCACCCCGGATGACTTAAATGTCGCTCAAGATTGATTCCCACCGGGGATTTTTTTTCATGACGGCAATTTTTCGTTGGAGTTGGCGAACAGTGATTCCCAGAATTTGTGCGACCTTACTGCGATCCCCATTAGCATTAGTCAAAACATAAATCAGATGCGCTTCATCGTTTTCCTTCAAGGTGGATAAGTGGCGCGCAAAAGGTGATTGTATCGTTGATGTCATGCCCAGATGACGAGGGAGAATAAGATTGGAGTCGGCCAAGAGGACGGCGTTTTCGATGATTTGAGATAACTCACGAACATTGCCGGGGTAATCTTTGCCGTTTAACAAATCCATGGCTTCGGGGCTAAAACCGATAACTTCCTTTTTATAACTATGACATGCCTTGCGGAGGAAATGGGACGCAAGCAAGGAAATGTCACCTG
Organism: Syntrophaceae bacterium UBA7544; assembly: GCA_002479215.1. Taxonomy (GTDB): domain Bacteria; phylum Desulfobacterota; class Syntrophia; order Syntrophales; family Smithellaceae; genus UBA4810. Next base: position 30,255 of record DLME01000296.1, on the reverse strand, counting down.
GTCTTTCTCTTAAAGGAGGCAAATGGATATGCGCTGATTTCAGACGGTAAAGCAAATCCAGTCTGAAATTACCTTCCTGGCAGGCATGGTCGAGGTTCCTGTTGGAAGCGGATATAACTCTGACATCCACCCAGATCGGTTTTGCTGCGCCTAAAGGATAGAAAGATTTTTCCTCCAGCACACGCAGCAGTTTCACCTGCAGGGCGATCGGCAATTCCCCGATTTCGTCGAGAAACAGAGTCCCGCCGTCGGCCTGTTCGAAATAGCCCCGGTGCGGCGTCTCCGCGCCGGTGAAAGCTCCTTTGGCATGACCAAAAAACTGGCTCTCAAACATAGCGGCCGGAATAGCGCTGACGTTAACGGCAATAAAGGGACCTTTGGGCATTGGTCCCGCCCGGTGAATACCCTTGGCAACCAGTTCCTTGCCGGTTCCCGATTCTCCGGTGATCATTATGGGATTCCCGCTTCCGGCCATAACCTGGGCATAGGATAACAGGGAGCGTATTCGGGGAGACTGGGTGATAGTCTCAGAAAAGGCATCCGGAACTTCCCTCTTATCGTCATCTGCCGTTACCGATAAACCAATGAGCAGTCCCCTATGTTCATAGGCCCTTTTAATGGCCAGAAAAAGGAGATCGTTATCTACCGGTTTGACAAGATAATCATAAGCACCCATGCGAATTGCCTTTACCGTAGTGGGAATGTCATCAATGGCCGTAAGGATGACGAATTCGGTATGGGGACGGTAAGGTCTTGTAGATTCAAGAACCTGCAAACCATCGACTTCCGGCATGAGCAGATCGAGAAGCACTATATCGAAATCCGTTTCTCTAATTCTCTCAATGGCATCCCTGCCGTTATCACAGATGTCCACGCTCCTGATACCCCGCCATTTGAGCAGACGTTTCACCGAATTCAGGGCGACCTCTTCATCATCGACAATCAGGATTCTCATAATCTCTGCCTTCCGACTTCATGAATTATATTTTGCAATTGTAACATACTAAAAGGTTTTTTAAGAAGATAATCCGGCTTGCCGGCTATCCTTCCTTCTCGTTTCCAAGCCAGGGGATCGGAGGAATAAAGAATTGTGGGCAGAAGCGGGAAACGTTCCTTGACTTTTTTCAATAGCTCCCATCCGTTCATTGCCGGCAGTTTGATTTCCGAGATAAAAATATCTACCTCCGGATGCTCTTCCAGATAGGCGATAACATCTTCAGGGGTATCATTAGAACCGCAACACCAATCAATAACATCAACAAAACCCACTTTGATTTCATTGAGGTAAGCGGCATCACTATCACAGCAAAGTATGGCGGGGCGGATGTCAATCTGTCCTTTAGTATCCAGGGGCAGATAGACGGAAAACCTGCTGCCCAGACCGGGACGTGAAAGAACTCCTATTATTCCTCGGTGCTCTTTGACTAGGCCGTACGAGATAGAAAGACCAAGTCCGGTTCCCTCCCTGTCTCTTCTAGTCGTAAAGAAAGGTTCAAAGATATGGTCCAGCACCTCGCTTTCCATGCCGATGCCATTGTCTTCAATTTCGATCAGAATTGCTTTGAGTCTTTCAATGTTTCTTGCGGTGATAATTATTCTTCCTTTTCTGTCGGGTGTAATGGATTGATGCGCGTTAATCAGCAGGTTAGCGATGACCTGCTCAATTTTTTGAAAATGTCCCTGAATGGGCGGTAGATTGTTGTCGATGTAACGGTCGATGCGGGGGACCGTTTTTCGAACCTGGGCGCCTACAATGATCATAACACCCTGAATGACTTCCTCAATTTGAAAGGGCTTCATTTGAACTGTTTCGTCCGTCCGAGCAAATTCCTTTAGTCCAGCAATAACGCGCTTGATTCTCTGTGAGGCAATTTTAAACTCCTCAATAATTTCTTTCATATTTGTGCAGACTTCCACATAACTGATGCCCTTATCACCCCAGTCCGGATGGGAGGCTCCGTCACTGGCGAGGATCGGTTCGACGGCAGTCCACATCTCTTCCAAAAGCGGAATATTATTGGCTATGAAACTTACCGGGTTATTGATTTCGTGGGCGACTCCCGTTACAACTTCACCCAGTGCCTTTAATTTATGAGATTGGATCATCTGTTGCAGGCGGAGTTCCCCCTCCTGGCGGATTCTCCTGTCTTCCGTTATATCCTGCCAAGTGCCGACCATATAACTTCGGGAGCGAGTGCTCGGCCTAATTAGTCGGCGATGGTCGGAGAACCATCGATAAGAGCCGTCGGCCGCCTGAAAACGATACTCAAACTGGTAAGTTCCTTTGCGCGTGGCTGATTTCAACTCGGAAAGTATCTCTTTTTGATCGTCAGGATGGATATGATCCTGCCAGAAGGTCGGGTTTCCCCTGAATTGAGCAGGGGTATATCCGGTAATCTCTTTAATGCTGTTGCTGACAAAAGTGGCTGTTAAATTTTCATCGGCGTTACAGGTATAGGAAACAATAGGAAGAAACTCCAGGATGAGCGACAGATGATCCGTGGTTTCTTTCAAAGCTTTGTTGGTTTTAGCCAATTCATGGGTGCGTTCCTTGACTTTGGATTCCAGTTCTTCATGGGCTTTCAATAACGCCGCTTCCGCCCGTTTTGCCTGTGTTATGTCTTCCAGCGTTTCGATTGCTCCAACGACGTTGCCTTTGGAGTTTCGGATAATGGCGGCGGTAAAGCGCAGCCATCGTCCTCTTTTTCCGAGTTCCGGAAAGAAATCTGTCGCCTCGTACGCGCCGTCGATCAAATTTGATCTGATGAATTTACCTGTATACCAATGGGAAATCTCTTTCTGGAATTCATCGACGAGCAAGTCGGCCATGCAGGGCCTCTCCGTGCTATAAAATGCCCGCCATTGCTGTCCGGTGCCTACCACCTCTTCGGCCTTGATTCCGCTGAGTTCTTCCAGCGCTTTATTCCAGTAGATGACCAGATGGTCCTTCCCGATTATAAACGCAGGAATGGGAGAGCTTCCAATAATACTTTGCAGGGACTGCCGGCCGTTACTAAAAACTTCCCGTGCCCAGATATTTTCGCTGGCTTTTGGTTTCTTTTTTATATTTTTGTGTTGGCGATATTTATCTTTCATCTTCTATTATCCGGAAGAATTAAATATGGCCCAGCTTTGGCGATTTTATAAAAAAATCTGTAACTCCGAAAGAGCCTGTTCCTGTGGGGAAATGGATTTTATATAAGAAATTATTATAGTGAATTAACTATATTGAAGAAGGCAGTTGCGTGTCAAGAAAATTAAAATTCGCTTATTCGCTATCATATTCGGGCTTCGATCCAGAGGCGGATATCTTCGATGATGGTGTCCTTTTCCGGCTCATTGAGAATTTCATGGTAGAGGCCTTCGTAGATTTTAAGCTGTTTATCTGTTGATGAAATGTGGTCATAGAAGTACTTAGACGAATAGGGGGTGACGATCTGATCTCCTCCGCCGTGGAGAATCAGACAAGGGTATTTGTAAGTGCTCATGCTATTCATTAGGTGTTTTGCTCCCCTGATAAATAGCTCGCCCCTGAGTTTGGTCGTGAACTCTTTGATCACGAGAGGATCTTCCTTGTAGTTTCTTACGACTTGCGGATCGCGGCAAATGATATCGCTGAGCGTATTGGGGATGGGCGCAAGCGGCGTCGCGTTATAATCAAAAAATGCCATATCTTTAAAAATAGGCTGAACAGTGACCGCCGCTCCCGAGAGTATTTGCCCCGCAAGCCTATCGGGATACTTCACGCCGCAAGAGGCGGTAATGAATCCACCCATGCTGTGTCCCAGCATAAATAAAAGTATTCCGGGATTTTCTTCTTCTGCTATGCCCACAATCTTCTGGGCATCATCAATGAAGATTTGGTAGTCAGCGATATATCCCCGCTCCCCTCCGGATCGGCCGTGGCCGCGGTTATCGAAGCGATAGACTGAATAGCCGAAATCGTTAAGCCGCGAGACCACATAGTCATAGCGCCCGGCATGTTCGCATATCCCATGGACAATAATCGCTGCCGCTTTCGGGTTTTTCACAAGATTTTTCGACACAAAAAGTTCAACACCTTTGGCAACATTCAATTTGCTTGTCTGATTCATTGTGTTCATCATGCGTCTCATTTACAAAAGGAAATGGGTAAGTTTTCTTGTGCCGACTATATTGAATGATGCGCGCATGAGTCAAGAAAATTTAACTAATAACATCTGAGAAAATTGAGGTTTGCAGTGAACAATTTCCTCGACAAATTATAAGCTTATGTTATCAGAAAAGCCTGTCAGCTTGTAAATTTCTAAGACCAACTAACAAGAGGTTGTTTATGGCCAGGATTCATCTATTAAAAGGGTCGTCCGGTCGCGTAGACACTCCTTATTCTCTCCCCACTCCTTTATTTGATAGCAAAAATTAATACATTTCTTAATCTTGGCTTAAGGTATTGAAACTCTATGCGGGAAAGATACTGAAAAAGAAGTTATCAGAGGAAGTATAACATTTTGTCCGCAAAGGCAGATAACACCGATATAGAAAGTAGCCCATAAAAAAGGAAAGGGTCACTATTCAAAAACGAATGGGTTGATACCGATAACTTTAAATAAAATAAAAGGAAACTATAAAAATAACAGACTGCTGAATATATTGTGGCTGTTTGCCAGGCCAAAGTGCGTTCTTATATCAGGATTGTTGCGGATTGATGATTGAAATGGTAAAATGCCCATTAATTAAACAATATTTGAGCCAACCATGAAGGGAGAATATTTACGATGTCTATTCCTGAAAAATATCTGACGATAATGAATAAATTTGCCCAGGCATTAAAGACGGGGGATTTATCTGAAGTCAACGCGATACCTTTAGACGATGTAAAGCTGGCTAGAATTCATTTAAACTCAGACAGCACTCAGCCATATTATTCTCTTTTATTACACACGATAAAAGAAAGAGAAAAGGCTACACTGGATAGCAAAGAAGGGGTAAAGGTTTCAGGAGTTGAATCCAACTACGCGAAGAATCAACATATTTTTTTAGCGTATAAATTTGCTGACGATGATCTTGTTATTATACTGAAAAAGACTATTGAAAGGCATAAATATCTTTGGGCGGAAGGGAAAAAGAATGATTTGGGGAAAATTTCCGCGGATATTCTGGCCAAGATTAAAAATTGCGGCTTCTTTATAGCGATACTGACAAAACAACATGAACTGCAAGGCGGCAACTTTACGACCAATAGCTGGTTGATAGAAGAAAAGGGTGCTGCGTTGGCTTTCGGTCAGCGTCCTTTAGTTATGGTGGAGGAAGGCATTGAGCGACACTATGTCGGTTTTGTCCAAAATGACGATCAAATAATTTATTTCAATATGGCGGATTTTAGCACGAAAGCGGAAGACGTTATAAAGAGAATAGACGCCACCTATATAAAATATTTAGGCCAGGACTTAATTTAATGATGCTGGGAATTTCTGAAGAGTACCGTTATTGTCAAGCATAAAGTTTGGAACATAGAAATGATAATTCAAACCTGACCCCTTTGTCTTTTTTTCAAATACAAGAACTACCAGATTCATCAGATCACCTTACCACAGCAGCGTCGCGATTTAACTATTACTACGCTTGTTTCATGATAGTTGTAAAAATAATCCACACCTAAAATCGCTACCGGAAAACAAATTGGAAAAGATTATGAGGCACGGCCAATGACATTCCGTTTGATAAACTCCTTGAGCTTTTTCCGGTCGAAAACACCCAGCCATTTAAACTCAACACTTCTTCTTCGGAGCTGTTCTTCTTTATCATTGGAATCGGGAAGAATATTGTCCGATTTGGTAACGAAATCTATACGTTCAAGATAGGGAATATCTTTGGACTGAAGGCTGAGAAGACCTATTTTTTCCAGCTCTTCCTTGGAACCGTTATAGATAAAAGCGCAACCGCCCTCACTAATATCCAGCATCTGCACTTTTCTTTCTTCGGCGGTATAGGGTTCGACTACAACAAATACTCCTTTATCAGCAAAAAAGCGAGGATGCATCCGTGGCCTAAATAACCTTCTCAATATTTTTAAAAGTCTCATTAGCTACCCCATAACATTCGGTATGACAGAGTAGAATATTTGTAACATGAAGAGAAAAACAAATCAAATTTAAATTTTATCTGACATTTGTGCCTGGAGAACAAAACAAAATGGGGTAAAGTCTTGAAATATAAGAAATAAAGAGATTGCAGAGCACTTGGATATTCACTATACGACAGTAAGTAAAGCACTCTCGGGTATTGAGAAAAAGCGGTATTTCATGACTTGATCCCAGCGGCAGTGAACCAATGATTGGACCTCTGTGAGTACAAAGGGCATCATGCAATGAGATTTTTAGCCAGCAGTCATATCCCTTTTATGCTTCTAGTATTTTTTGTAAATAATTTCCTCATAGGACTTTCGCCATTTGTGAGGCATGAATTTGTTCTTCTTATTGAAATGACCAATAGCGATCAGCATCGGAACAAAGTAATTATCCGGGATATTAAATGCCTTTACCACACCTTTATGATCGAATCCGTTCATAGGAGGTGAATCCAGCACGGCGTCTTTTGCCGCTAGCAGCGGATGTTAATACAGGTTTTTGCAACTTATATTATCCAGAACTATATAAACCATCATTAGACCGAATATAGTATTTATTGATAATATGATATTCAGGGCATAATGAACAATATTAAATTACAAAAACAATTCGATCTTGCGGCTAGAAAATATGATTCGCAAAGAAAAATATTGATTCCTTTTTTTGAGGATTATTATGAATCGGGCATTAAATATTTATCCTCAAATAAGTTTGACAAAATATTGGATTTGGGTGCAGGCACAGGCTTGCTTTCACAATATTTATTTAAATACTTTCCTAATTTCCGATATACTCTGATAGATGTTTCCGGTAAAATGCTCGATATCGCGAAAAAGAGGTTCAAAAATCTATCCAATATTGTTTATTTAGGGAAATATTATGCTAATAATTTTCTGGAAGGCAATTTTGATCTTATCGCGTCAGCCTTATCCATTCATAATTTAAGTGAGAAAGAGAAATGCAAGCTATATAAGAATATTTTTAGCTCACTCAATAAGAACGGTTTTTTTTAAATATAGACCAATGTAAATCGCCAAGTAGAAATATTAATAAGAAGTATATTGAACTTTGGATAAATGATATAACGAAACACAAAGTAACGGGAAAAGATATTGAATCATGGATAGAGAGAAGGGAATTGGATAAAGAAACAACAATCGAAAATGAAATTGATAAATTAAATGAAGTTGGTTTTAAAGAAGTGGAATGTCCATTTAAGTATTGGAAATTGGGAGTAGTAGTGGGTAAGAAATGAGAAAGCTTGCCGATATGAAAATTATTCGCTTTGTTTCTAAGAAGCAAAAAGTTTTATACGGAGTCTATGACCCGAAGCACCCTGATTCCGCAAAGATTATTGAGGGGAATGTATTGGGAACCCACAAAATCACATCTAAGGAGGCAGAGGTCAAAAAGTTGCTCCCGCCGATCATTCCGGTAAACATTCTTGCTCTGGGTATCAATTATAAAAAACATGGCGACGAGACAGCGATGTCCTATCCGGATCAGCCGATATTATTTTTAAAGGCTACCACCAGTATTGTCGGGCATGATGGGCCGATTGTTCTTCCCGCCGCTGGACCTGATTGTGTGGACTATGAAGCGGAGCTTGCCATCGTAATGGGGAAGAAAGCGAAAAATGTCCTGCCGGATAAGGCTATGGACTATGTTATGGGCTACACCTGCGCGAACGATGTCAGCGCGAGGGACTGGCAGTTTGATAAGCAAAAAGGACAGTGGGCGAGAGGAAAAAGCTTTGATACCTTCTGTCCTCTGGGGCCTTGGATCGTAGCGAAAGAAGAAATTGACGATCCGAACAATATCGGTATTCGCTGTATCATCAATGGTCAAACTGTCCAGGAATCGAGGACGTCAGAGATGATTTTTAACGTCCAGAATATCGTCAGCAACTTGAGCCGCTCGATAACTCTACTTCCCGGGACGGTTATTTTAACGGGGACCCCGGATGGTGTCGGTTTCACCAGACAGCCCCCTCTTTTTCTTAAGGCCGGTGATCTTGTGAGTGTAGAGATTGAAAAAATCGGAACTCTTACCAATAGAATTGTAAACGAAGACAGCAATATTAATGCGGAGGATTTTTTTGCTTGAGTTTTTTGTCAGTGATAGCCTTAGTTACTGGAGGCGGAAAAGGTTATAATCTCGCTTTCGGTGTTTCTTTTAATCCGTCCTTCGCTCTCTAAGTAACGCAGATGAGCGATAGCCTCGCCGGTAGCAAACCACTTCTGGGCAACGGGGAAATCCGCCCAACTTTCACAATCAATATCCCAGGTCATTCCCGCGGCTATTTCATAGGCGTTTTTTGTCTTTGATTCCACAACATTAAGGACTTCGTCGGCGCGAAGCTGGTGATGTTCTTTTAATTCGTCTATCCTTCCCTGAAGATCGGTAAAGAAATTGCGGTGCCCGGGAAGAACAATGTTAACCGGCAGGTTGTAGACCTTATCCAAACTGTCCATATAGTTTTTAAGAGAGTTTATCTGATACGCCCATGATTCGATGTGAGGGGTTATATCATAAAGAATATGGTCGCCGGAAAAGAGTATTTTTTTATCTTCATCGTAAAGACAGATATGACCTTCGGTGTGTCCCGGAGTCGATATACACTTGAGGTTATAGTCACCCATCTCAATAATATTGCCGTCGTCAATGAGGTGAAAATCGGGAATTGTCTTAGGGCTGTACTTGTAGCCGGGATGATTGTGCAAAACCTTCATAAGCTCGTCGGCAGGGAAACCGTTAATTACGGCGTAATCTATCATGGCTTGCCAGTTGTTGTCCTTATCGAAGACCCTGGCATCTATTCTGCTGAAGTAAATGGTGCTGGTCTTCGTAGCCAGCCGCGAAATCAGTCCCGTGTGGTCGGCATGCATGTGAGTTATCATAAAATCGGTTTTGGAAAGATCGATATCGAGAGCGGAAAGCCCTTTCTGCATGGCCTCAAAACAAACACTGCGGTTAAATCCCGTGTCGATTATCAGGTTGCGATCATCGGCCTTGATGACATATGAATTGAGCTCTTTCAGCGGACTATTGGGCAGGGGCACTTCGATGCGGTAGAGCCGGTCTCTCACTTCTTCAATCATTAACAAATATCCTTTGCATTTCCCTTATAAAGGGAATTAGCACGTTTGCCTGAAAGAAGCAAGTTAGTAGCGAGACTGCCATATATCGCCATGATCACGGCTGAAAATATTAATTGAATAATTTATTTCTTCGTTTATAATTTAGAAACTTCCTTTATCAAAGCGTAACACCTTTAAGGAGGACAATTAAAAATGAGAAAGACGAATAAATTAATGCGCTCTTTTGAAAGGGTCTAATACTAAAAAACCGGAGGGCAGTATATTATGAAAATAAAATGGTACGGACATTCGGCATTTCAGATAACTACCGAAAAAGAGATAAGAATTATTATTGATCCTTATGAATCCGGATCGTTTAGCGGCGCTTTGTCCTATGGCAAAATCGAGGATCAAGCCGATATAGTGTTAACAAGCCACGATCATGCTGACCATAATTATACGAAGGATATAAAGGGGAAATATAATCATATCAGCAAGGCTGGTGATCATAAAATCAAGGACATTAAAATTAAAGCCATACCCTGTTTTCATGATTCTTTAGGCGGAAAAAAGGGAGGCAGTAATTTGATATTTGTAATTACAGCCGATGGTTTGAATTTAGTTCACATGGGAGACATTGGGCACTCTCTTGACCAGGAGCTGCTCAAAAAAATAGGTAAAGTTGATATATTATTATTGCCTGTCGGTGGATTTTTCACGGTCGATGCCGTTATGGCTCAAAAGATTATGAATGATATTAAGCCTAGTATAACGGTGCCCATGCATTACAAAACTGAAAAATGTAATTTTCCCATTACACCGGTGGAGAACTTTACGAAAAATCAAGCCAATGTCCGCATCCTGAAGGAATCGAGCGTCGTGATTAAAAAGGAGACTCTTCCCAAAGAGCCGGAAATAATTATCTTGCAGCACGCCTTGTAAGCTAAATCTTTTCCGTAAACCTATTGTGCAAAGAATAAATTTATATAATACTTTTTGAACATAAATTTTCTGTGGAGGAAACATAATGAATGTGAAAGGGAAGGTTGTTGTTGTAACAGGCGGCGCTTATGGAATAGGCCAGGGCTTATGCCGGCGTTTTGTCCGTGAAGGCGCCAAAGCGGTCATAGTGGCTGATGTGAACGAAACGGGAGCAAAAACTGTTGCCGATGAAATAAAAGGAATAGCCATGACCTGCGATGTCCGCAAGGAAGAGGATATCATTAATCTCGTCAGTTTTGCTGAAAAGAAATTTGGATCAATTGATCTTTTTTGCTCCAACGCCGGAATAATGGTCGTGGGAGGTGTAGAAGCCGGCAACGAAGACTGGCAGCGCATCTGGGAGATCAATGTCCTGGCCCACGTTTACGCGGCGCGGGCTGTCCTTCCCGGCATGATCAAACGCGGAGGAGGCGCCTTCATGGTTACAGCTTCGGCAGCAGGTCTGCTCAGCCAGATCGGCTCATTACCCTATTCTGTTACCAAGCACGCCGCGGTGGGCTTTGCCGAAAATATCGCTATTACTTATGGAGATCAGGGAATTAAAGTGTTCCTCCTTTGTCCCCAAGCCGTGCGGACAGAAATGACACGACAAGGAGGCGGTGTGGCGGCGGTTGACGGGATGATGGAGCCGGAACAGCTGACCGATGCGGTGATGGAAAGCTTCCAGCGGGAAGAGTTTCTAATTCTACCTCATCCCGAAGTGAAAAAATATATGCAGCGGAAAACTGCTGATTATGACCGCTGGCTTCAGGGTATGCGGAGGCTGCAAACACGCGTTATCGAAGGGGCGCCACTCAAGAGATAAAAAAGCAACAAAAAATTATGATATTATATAAGATTATTTTCTGCAGGAAATTGTGCGAGAAATATTGAATTCCAATAAGGGGGTATTTCCGGTGGTTAATACTAAAAGCCGGGTAGCTTTGGCCAAGACCGAAGATCGCAAAGAAGGAGTCAGTGCTTCCCTGAAAGCGCTGAATGTTAATCCGGCAAAAGGGAAACACGTTCTTATCAAACCTAATTTCAATACGGCCGATCCCACGCCCGGTTCCACGCACAATGATACACTGGCGGCGCTGGCGGAAGAGCTATGGGCTATGGGGGCCAAGTCCATAAGTGTAGGAGAAAGAAGCTGGCCGCGGACAAGGAAGGTTATGGAACTCAAAGGGGTCTTGCCTGTTCTGCAGAAACTGGATGTCCGGGTTATTGATTTTGATGATTTAAAAGAAAAAGACTGGGTGGAATTTAAGCCGAAAGGTGGCCATTGGGCAAACGGATTCCGCGTTGCCCGTCCTATTCTGGAGGCCGAATGCCTAGTTTCTACAGGCTGTCTGAAAACGCATCAATTCGGAGGAGTCTTTACCTTATCCTTGAAACTTCATGTCGGCGTTGTTCCTACGGAGCGCAACGGATATTCCTATATGCATGAATTGCATACCTCTCCTCATCAGCGCAAGATGATTGCCGAGATCAATCAACCCTTTAATCCTCAATTGGTAGTCATGGACGGGATCGAAGCTTTTGTGGACGAAGGGCCGGCCACCGGAAAACTGGCCCGGGGGAATGTTTTTTTAGCGGCAAAAGATCGTGTGGCGATGGACGCGGTAGGTGTAGCCGTTTTGAAATACCTCGGCAGCAATGACCGGATCATGAATACGAAAATATTTGAGCAAGAACAAATTGCCCGTGCCGTTGAATTGGGGTTGGGCGCCGCAACTCCTGCCGAGATAGACATCATTCCGGCAGATACCAAAAGCGCTGACATGCGCGACAAAATCGCAGAAATACTGCAGCGAGGATAAAAAGGAGAAACTCATGAATTCAGATGACAAATGTGTTCTAGTCGATAACGAAAATGATCTGAACAAAATTTTAAAGACAAAAGACAGGGTAATCGCTCTTGTTTACGCTTCTTGGTGCCCTTTTTGTAGAAGATTTCTGCCTATATTTCAGCAGTATGCTCAGGAAGAACGGCGGCATTTTTTGCGTATTCAAGATGACCGGGAAAGTGTAGGAGATAAATATTCAGTAGATGTTTTTCCCACCGTTCTTTTCTTTGAGAAGGGCGCTGTTTCCAAGCGCTTGGATGGAGAGCCGGGTATGGGTTTAAGCGAGAAACAACTGGCAGATTTTGTTAAGTCGTGTCCTTTGCCGGGGGGGGGACTAAGCTCATAAATTGCGGATGTTCTAAGTTCTGGATGAAATTAATTTGACAATTTTTCTTCTCATGCCTAAAGTAAATTAAAATTGTCGATTGAATCATCTTGTTAATATCGTATTATCTTAAACTAAACAACGCTGGTTCAATTTGAAAATCCTGTTAGTATGAATATTTGAGGAGGCATTAAGCAATGGCGCTGAAAACTGCTGAACAATATGAAGAGAGTTTGCGCAAAATGAAGTTTAAAGTCTATTTGATGGGTGAACTGGTGAAAAATCCGGTTGATAATCCAATCATTAGGCCATCCATGAATTCCGTAAAGATGACTTACGCTCTTGCTCATAATCCCGAGTATGAAGACCTGATGACCGCAAGATCACATCTGACCGGGAAAAAAATTAATCGGTTCTGTAACCTGCACCAAAGCACAGATGATTTGGTTAAAAAAGTCAAAATGCAGAGACTGCTGGGACAAAAAACAGCGTCGTGCTTTCAGCGTTGCGTGGGCATGGATGCCATCAATGCTGTGGATAGCGTAACGTTTGAAATGGATCAAAAATTGGGCACCAAATATCATGAGCGTTTTCTTAAATTTCTTAACATGATCCAGGAACAAGATTTAACCGTGGACGGCGCGATGACCGATCCCAAAGGCGACCGTTCTCTGCCGCCCGGTAAACAGGCGGATCCCGACCTTTACACCCACGTTGTGAAAAAAAGGAAGGACGGCATTGTCGTGCGGGGAGCTAAAGCTCACCAGACAGGAGCCATAAATTCCCATTGGATTTTGGTTATGCCGACGGTAGCCATGACCAAAGACGATGCCGACTATGCCCTTTCTTTTGTCGCGCCCGCCGATGCGGAAGGCATATCCTATATTTACGGACGGCAATCATGTGACACGCGCAAGCTCGAAGGCGGTGAAATCGATGTAGGCAACCGGCAATTCGGCGGCCACGAAGCCCTTATGGTTTTTGACAATTTATTCGTTCCCTGGGAAAACGTGTTTATGTGCGGCGAATATGAATTCAGCGGACTTCTGGTGGAGCGGTTCGCCGGTTATCATCGCCAGAGTTATGGCGGTTGTAAAGTCGGTGTCGGCGATGTACTCATCGGCGCGGCGGCTCTGGCAGCCGACTACAACGGCGCTTCCAAGGCCTCCCATGTCAAAGATAAACTCATAGAGATGATGCATTTGAATGAAACTCTATACTCCTGCGGCATTGCTTGCTCGGCACAGGGGCACAAGACCGCTTCCGGCACCTACCTGATTGATTTGCTGCTGGCCAATGTCTGCAAACAAAATGTTACCAGGCTGCCATATGAAATTGCCCGATTGGCCGAGGATATTGCCGGTGGATTGATGGTCACGATGGCTTCCGAAAAGGATTTGCGTCACCCGGAAATCGGTAAAATAGTCGAAAAATATTTCAAGGGAATTGAGTCTGTGCCTACAGAGAACCGCTGCCGCGTTTTAAGACTGGTGGAAAATATCACGCTGGGTACGGCCGCGGTCGGTTATCGTACGGAATCCATGCACGGTGCCGGTTCACCGCAGGCACAACGCATTATGATCGGGCGCCAGGGCAATCTCGATCACAAAAAGAAACTGGCCAAAGAGATCGCCGGGATTAAAGATTAACCGGCTTTGATTTTAAAGTAATTAATTCAGGCGGCGTGGTATATTATTGACCGATTTGCAGTCAAAAGTATACCGCGGCGGCAGGGAAAAGGCGACGCAGGCGTAGTGTTTGTACGTTGAGGAGCCGATGACGTAGCCAACAAAGGTATACGAATGAATGCTAGTAGGTATAGGCATAAAATATTGCGGCGGCTGTAACCCTCTCATCGATAGAGCAAAGTTGGTTTGTGAAATTGGGAAAGCTCTGCCCCCCGAATATAGCTTCACCACGGAGTCATCCTCTAATCCATGGGATATAGGAATTATGGTTTGTGGATGTTCATCGGCTTGCGTGGAAAAACCGGAAATTAGAAATCTAGCCCGTCAATGGATACTTGTGGCGGGTAAGTCGGTCGATCTGGAAAATGCGCCGGAAGAAAAACTTGCTGATATTGCCGCGAGAAAAATAAAAAAGTTGAAATAATGAAGCCTTGCCTACTGATGCCGGTTTGTAGCTCGCGTTTTCATCAAATTAATGACTGGAAATAAATCATAATGCCGGATATTCCTCTTAAAGAATCAGAATCAAATTAGAAAATTAATGGTACGGTCTATCTGGGACATAAAAATAAGTTAAATAAGCGAACCCGTCCAAAATATGAAGGGGGGAATATATGATTAAAACAAAGCAAGATTATATCCAAAGCCTGAAGCGCCAAAAATTGAATGTTTACTACAATGGAGAACATGTTGACGATGTCACGACCCACCCGGCCTTCATCCCTCATATTAACGCCGCGGCCAAAACCTATGAGTTGGCCTTAATGCCGGAACATGAAGACCTCCTTACCGCCACGAGCCATTTGAAAGGGAAGAAAATCAACCGCTTCACTCATATCCATCAATCTGTTGATGATCTGGTTAAAAAAGTTCAAATGCTGCGGCTTATTTCCCACGAAACGGGAAGTTGCTTTCAGCGCTGCGTCGGTTTTGACGCCTTGAATGCTCTGTATATGACAACCTACGAAATTGACGAAGCGCACGGCACCAATTATTTCCCGCGCTTCACCGAATATCTGAAAATGATTCAGTCCGAAAATTTGATAGCAGCAGGGGGAATGACCGATCCGAAAGGGGATAGATCCAAACGCCCGCATAAACAGGACGATCCCGATGTCTTTACAAGAATTGTAGAAAAAAGAAAAGACGGTATCGTAATTCGCGGGGCAAAAGCGCATCAGACAGGAGCAGTCAATAGCCATGAGATTATTATCATGCCGACGCAGGCTATGGGAAAAGGGGATGAGGCCTACGCCGTCGCGGCGGCTATTCCTATGAATGCACAAGGCATCACTCTAATCTTCGGAAGGCAGACCAATGAAGAAAGAAAATTTGAAAAGGGTATTGACGCGGGCAATATTGAATATGGTGTTGTCGGCGGTGAAGCGCTGGTCATTTTTGAAAATGTTTTTGTTCCCTGGGAGAGGGTTTTCATGTGCGGAGAAATAGATTTTACCGGCCTTCTTGTGGAGCGCTTCGCCACATTGCACCGGCAGAATTATGGCGGCTGCAAAGGTGGAGTATCTGATGTCATTATCGGAGCGGCAGCGCTCGCTGCCCAGTACCAGGGTACATTGAATGCGTCTCATATTAAGGATAAGCTAGTTGAGATGATTCATCTGGTCGAAACAGTTTATTCTTCATCGCTTGCCTGTTCCGCCATGGGTTCTAAAACAAAAAGCGGAGCTTATTATCCCGATCCGCTTTTGGCCAATTGCGCCAAACATAATATTACCAGGAATATTTATGAAATTTCCCGTCTCGCCCACGATATAGCGGGAGGCATCATGGCCACGCTTCCCTTTGACAAGGATCTGAGAAGCCAGAAGATCGGAAAATACGTCGAGAAATATATGGCGGGCATAAAGGGCGTTTCGGCAGAGACAAGAATGAAAATATTGAGACTCATCGAGAATATGACGGGCGGTACCTGCCTTATCGAAAGTATGCATGGGGCGGGCTCTCCTCAAAGCCAGAGGGTCATGTATCAGCGCCTTGGCAATTTGCCGCAAAAAATGCAGTTGGCGAAAACTTTGGCTAAAATAGATAAATAAACTAATCAAATTAGAAAGGGAAAGGTGCAAGCTATATGGACTGGGAATATTTATTGCTTTCCGTGGAAGCGAAAGTCGCGACTGTAACGATCAACCGGCCGGACAAAGGCAATGCCCTTGCGCCGGAGGTTCTGGGAGAAATGGAAAAATTGTTCACTGATCTCGGCACAAGACAAGACATAAACGTTATCGTTTTTACCGGAGGAGAGAAATATTTTTCCGCAGGCTTCGATCTCAAGGAGATAAGGAAATTGGAGAAAGTATCCAATGAGGCCTACACGGCTCTTTTCCACCGGGCGTACCGCGCAATTTTATTTTGCGATCAGCCGGTTATCTGCGCGGTGGGAGGCGCGGCCATCGCCGGGGGCTTCGATCTCACCATGATGTGCGATGTGCGTTATGCTTCCGAACGCGCCAAATTCGGCCAGCGCGAAATTGTTCTTTCTCTTACGCCGATTATGGATCCGCTTTGGCGAATCATCGGTCTTGGACGGGCCAAGGAAGTCGCTTTGACCGGCAGAATCTATGATGCCCAGGAAGCGGAGCGTATGGGATATGTGAGCAAGGTCTTTCCCGAAGGTAAGCTTCTGGAATCGGTAGGAGTAATTGCGCGCGAAATGGCGACTTACGATAGGGGTTGTTTAAAGGAAACCAAGCAGCTGGCCAATAAAATATTGAACGAAGACCTGGACGGAGCCATGCGCCTCCAGGAGTGGCTATTCAGGACCTATATCGGTTCGGAAGACAATCACCGGAGAATCGATGCGTTGCAGGCAAAGCTTGTGGCAATGAAAAAGAAATAGCCATACAGATGATATTACAGTGAATAACCCCGCCGTGAAAAATAGCCTTTTTTCTTATGTGACTATAAATATTTGTGAAATATCATAGTCATACTATGAAATAAAATAAGACTTGACAGTGCGACTATAATAATCTAGTGTTTCTTAACACTGTTTAAAGGATATTTTCATGGCTGATCACAGCAGAGCCAAGACCAGAAAAGACCGGATCATGGACGCCGCCTTGCGTATTTTTGCCGAAAAAGGTTTCCAAAACGCGACGATTACCGAAATCAGTAAAGAAGCGGGAGTTTCGGAAGCCACAATCTATGAGTATTTCGGCACCAAGGAAGATCTCCTCTTTGCTATTCCCGAAAAGATATCCAACGAAACCTTTGAGGAATCATCAAAAGTTATACCCTTTATTAAAGATGTGGAAGGAAAGATGCGCGCCATTCTGCTGTCCTACGTTCAACTTTATCAATCGAATCCCCATTATTCCGCCCTTGTTCTTCTTCAACTCATGTCCAACAAGCGGTTCCGTCAGACGCCCGCGCACGCGGCGATTCGTCGTTCGGCGCACAGCCTTCTTGATTGCATCAGGGAAGGAATCGCGGACGGCACGTTCAAAAAAGATTCCAATCCCTATCTTATCCGTTCCATGTTAATGGGCACTATTGAACACTTATTTATTCATTGGCATATGCAGGGAATGCCGAAAAGAAAGACGAGCATAATGGACATGCTCGATCCTTTTATCGAAATTATTTTGGATGGTATTCGGGCCAAGGAAGAAAATGCCGGATTGACGCTTTATCTGGAACCGGAAGCCGCCCGGATTTTTGGGAAGCTTCTCCAGACAAAGGAAATATTAAAAAAAACGCTTAAAGGCGCCGCGAAGGTTCCTCAAGCAAGAAAAACACACTAATGAAAAAAGACATTGAAAGAAAGGAGTATCACCATGAGAACCAAGAAAGATTACATTAAAGGTCTGTCCAAGATGAAAAGGAATATTTACTATGACGGTCAGTTAATTGACCGGACGGACGAACTGCAGATGGATTGCCTCAATACTATCGGTACGACATATGATGAGGCGGCCAAACCGGAGAATCAGGAGTTGTGCACGGCTACTTCCCATCTCACCGGAGAAAAGATCAACCGTTTCACCCACATCCACCAGAACAAGGAAGACCTGCATAGAAAGCAGGATATGACCCGCATGCTATGCCAGAAAGTTGGTGGTTGTATCCAGCGTTGCATGGGTATCGATGGCTCGAATGCTATCTATAACGTCTCTTTTGAGGCGGACAAGGTGAAAAAAGGGGAGACCAATTACCATGAAAACTTCAAGAAGTGGCTGACCCGTTTTCAGAAGGAAGATCTTGTTGGTTGCTGTGCTCAGACGGATGTGAAGGGCGACCGCATGCTGCGACCGGCCGACCAGCCGAATCCCGGTGCGTATGTGCGCATTAAGGAAAGAACAAAGGACGGCATAATCGTGGAAGGCTGCAAGGTTCACATTTCCGAGGCTTCCGTGGCCGACGAAGTTCTGGTACTGCCCACCCGCGCCCTGCGTCCTGAGGACAAGGATTACGCAGTAGCTTTTGCCGTTCCGGGCGACTGGGAAGGTTTGAAGCAGGTTGTTACCATTCATAACCTTCGTCCCCGGGATCATTATAAACGCGGTTTTGTTCCGGGTGCTACCGATTCGTACATGATTTTCGACAACTGTTTTGTTCCTTGGGAAAGAGTCTTTCTGGCCGGGGAATATCAGCACGGTGGCGCCTGTGCACTTTTGTTTGCCCTGTTCCATCGCCATTCTTATTCCGGCTGTAAGCCGGCCATTGGCGACGTCATCATGGGAATGGCTGCTCTAGGTGCCGAAGTGAACAATATTCACAAGCAGTCTCATGTCCGGGAAAAGCTGGCGGAACTGATCATGACCACCGAACTTGGTTATGCCGCGGGATATACCGCTTCCGATTTGGGCAAACCCGAGGTCTATATACCGGGTGTTGGCTTTGTTCCCTATGGTCCCGGTTCCTTCATTCCCAATTCGATCTACTGTAACGTCGGGCGTTGTTTATCCGGCGAAGCGGTTTGGCGCGAGGCGGAAATCCTCTGTGACATCGCGGGCGGCGTTGTGGCGACATTCCCGCATGAGAAGGATTTTATCAATCCGGCAACGGGCGAGGCGCTTTTGAAATACACAAAGCGTAATCCGAATATGTCATCGGAAGATCAGGCTCAGTTCTGGAGATTCTTGGGTGATGCCATGTGTTCGGCCACGGCCGGTATCCACAACATCGGTAGCTACCACGGCGGCGGTTCGCCGATCATGGAGCAGATCGCCATCACGACTCAGTATGACATCGAGTCCCGGAAGAAGCTGGTCAAGTATATTGCCGGCATGAGCGGTGGTGATCGCGAAGCTTTAGCCAAGAAGGCAAAAGCGAAAAAGTAAAACTAGCAAGTAACAAAGACAGTCAATAAAACTATTCTCTCACCCTGCACCTCTCTTTAAGGGGGGAGCAGGGCGGGGAATAGGTCTATATTTTATATCTTTAAGGAGAATCAAACTATGTTCGATCTAAACCAATTTTCATTGAAAGGCAAAATAGCCCTTGTTACCGGTGGCGGCCGGGGCATCGGTCAGGCTATAGCGTTTGGTTTTGCCAAAGCCGGAGCTAAAGTCGTCATCACTAGCCGTAAAATCGAGGATCTGGAAGCGACCGCGGCCGAGATCAAAGCCTTCGGCGGCGAGGCTTTTCCTCTGCAATCGCACTTAGGCAAATTCGAAGAGATACAGAAGATGGTCAAGACCGTTATTGATAAACACAAGAGGATAGACATATTAGTCAACAACGCCGGAGCCAGTCCGGCCATGGGTTCTGTCCTCGATTCCGATGAGCGCCTCTGGGATACCATCATGAACCTGAACTTGAAAGGTGTTTATTTTGTCAGCCAGGCCGTGGCTAAAATTATGAAAAAGCAGGGTAGCGGAAAAATCATTAATGTTGCTTCCGTTGATGGATTCAATCCCGAACCAGGCGTAAGCGTCTATTCTGTTTCCAAAGCCGGCGTGCGGATGATTACAAGAGCATTTGCCAGAGAGTTGGCATCTTTTAATATTCAGGTAAACGCGATTGCCCCGGGACCTATCAGCACTAAAATGATGAATTCCCATTGGTTTCATCTCTCGCCGGAAGAAGCCAAAAAGGCAAAGGCCGAGTTGGAAAAGATGCTGCCTACGGGACGAATCGGCCTGCCCGACGAGATCGCGGGAGCTGCCGTTTATCTGGCCTCTGCTGCGTCCAGTTACACAACAGGTACGGAAATCATCATCGATGGCGGCATGCTGCTGGGCAGTACTCTAGCAGCGGAATAAATAAAATATTTTTTCCATTAATCCCGGCAGGTCAATATCCGATCTGTCGGATATTTTCTGATAGTCGCTAAAATTTGATTATTGCATAATAAAGCAGGAATCATTTTTATCCTGAAATTCCGGTAAGAGCCGGGAGCCTATATTTTTAAGGGGAGAAGAACAATGAAAAAAATGGATCATTTATTGAAGCCAATCAAGATAAAATCCATGGAGATTTCCAACCGGGTGGTCATGTCGCCTATGGGAACAGCTCTTGGTAATAACGACAGCACGGTCAGCGAAGCAAACTTGGCTTATATGAAACGCCGGGCTCAAAGCGGTGCGGGGCTCATTATCACCGAGATAACGGAAGTGCACCCCTTAGGCTCCGCCTCGCCACGGTGCATTGGTGTGTGGGATGATAAATTCATTCCGGGCTTGAGTAAGTTGGCTGGTGTTGTCCATGCCCAAGGCAGGAAAATAGCCATACAGCTTCACCATACCGGCCGTGAGAATTATCTGCTTCTCCGTAAGAAAAAAGCTATCGGACCTTCAGCTATTCCGAGCTACATCTTCGGCTTTCTAGGAGCCCCACTGGAGATGACCTTGGAAGACATTCAGGAAGCGATTGCTGCTTTCGGCGCTGCGGCTGTACGTGCGCGAGCCGCGGGATTTGATGCTGTGGAACTCCACGGTGCCCACGGTTATCTCCTCATGCAGTTTCTCTCCGCCCATTCCAATCAGCGCACGGATAAATACGGTGGAGATTTCCGAGCGCGTTCGCGGTTTATGATTGAATGCCTCCAGGAAGTACGCAAGAAAGTCGGGAAAGATTTTCCCTTATCTATAAGAGTATCAGGCGAAGAGTGTATCAAAAACGGTTATACCATTTCCGACATGCAGACCATTATTCCGGATTTGGTTAACGCCGGCGCGGATATGATTAACGTATCTTTCGGTACCCACGGCAATCCCGAGGTGAACATTGACACGCCTAATCCGAGCGCCCCCGTTGAGTTTGAACAGGGGTTTAAAGCCTTTCTTGCCCGCAAGGTTAAAGAAGTAACTAGTGTTCCTGTAATTAGTGTCGGCCGCTATACCGATCCTTATGTTATGGACGACATAATTGCCCAGGGAGATGCCGACCTCATTGCCGTTGCCCGCCAGCATCTGGCCGATCCTGATTTCCTGAAAAACGCTATTGCGGGACATCCCGAAGATACTTTGGAATGTCTGGCCTGCAATCAGGGATGCATCGAGCGCCTTTCACTGGAGCAGCTGCCGATTCGCTGTGCCATTAACCCGCAAACAGGTCAGGAGCTGCTCTATCCGGAAAAACCCGCGAACGTCAGCCGTAAAGTATGGGTTGTCGGCGCGGGTCCCGGCGGTTTAACTGCCGCTTTCGAAGCCGCGCGTCTCGGACATCAGGTGACTCTCTTTGAACGGGGAAAAGAAACGGGAGGACAGATCAGGTACGCGGAAAAGGCCCCGCATAAATCTGTGTACGGCAAATGGATAAGAACGCTAACAGCAAAATGTAAAAAAAAGGGTGTAGATATAAAAATGGGCGTTGACGTTACCGAAGCGATGATCGAAAAAGGGAAACCCGATGTCGTCATCCTGGCTACCGGCGCGGACAAATCCACCTGCCCGGCTGAAGGCATTAACTCTTCTATCGTCTGCGACGCCTGGCAGATTTTGGATGGAGAAGTCGCTCCCAAAGATCATGTTGTAGTTATCGGCGGCGGTCTTGTCGGCATGGAAACGGCCGATTTTCTCCGCGAAAAGAGCGTTAAGGACATCACTCTGGTGGAGATGCTCGGCAGCTCGCCGGTTTTGCCTCTGGCCGCTCACGGCTATATGCTTCATAAACGCCTTCGGGCCGCGGGAGTTAAACTTATGTTCGATACGACAGTGAAGTTGATCAAAGAAGGCTCGGTCACTGTAACTACGGGCGGTAAGGACAAAAAAATTGAACCTGTAAACCAGGTTATCGTAGCCGTCGGAGTAACTCCGCGAACAGCCTTGAAAGAGATGCTCCAGAAAAAGAGTATTCGTCACTTCATTGTCGGCGACGCGACGGTACCCCGCCGGATTATTGAAGCGACTACGGAAGGAGCTAAGGCCGCCTGGGACATATGATTCCCTTCCGGATTTAAGCGCTACCTGTGTTGGCTGTGTTGTCGGCTCCTCGACGTATGGTACTATATGCCTGCGTTGCCTCCGTCTTGCCGCCTTGGTATCATCTTAAATGCAAAAGGGAATAGAAAAGTTTGAGGTAAGTTTATGGATTTACGCGAACGCTATATTAAAACCAATGGAATAAATCTTCATGTAATGGAAGCGGGGCCCGAAAAAGGTCCGATGATTATGTTTCTACATGGCTTCCCGGAATTTTGGTATGCCTGGCGTAAACAAATTGAGTATTTTACCCAAAGAGGTTATTTGGTCGTAGTTCCCGACCAGCGCGGTTATAACTTAAGTGACAAGCCTCAAGGAATTCCCTCCTATAAAATAGATGAGCTGGCCAAAGACGCGGTAGGCCTTATCGATGCCTATGGACGAGATCGGCTTTTTCTTGTCGGTCATGACTGGGGCGCATCTGTTTCGTGGTGGACGGCGCTCAAGTATCCTGAGCGTCTTCAACGTCTCGTCATCATGAACGTTCCTCATCCCAAGGTCATGGCCAAGAATCTGTTTACCAACCCCAAACAGATGGAGAAAAGCTGGTATATATTTTACTTTCAGCTACCAGGCGCCGTGGAGAAGTTTGCCTCGGCCAACAACTATGAATGGCTGGTCACTTTACTTCGCCAAACCAGCCGGCCGGGAGCGTTTACAAAGGAAGAACTGGAAAAATATCGGGAGGCATTTATGCAGCCGGGAGCTTTCTCGGCTATGGTTAGCTGGTATCGGGCGGCACTGCAGGTTCCGTCCGAGCCGCCGGTAAGCTTCAGGATTACTATGCCCATACTGGTCTTGTGGGGAGTTAACGATGTCGCCATCATTCCCGAGCAGGCGGACCAGAGTTTGACTTACTGCGACCAGGGAAAACTGGTTAAATTTAAGAAGGCGACCCATTGGCTCCAACATGAAGAAGCTGATAAAGTCAATAAATTGATGGCAGACTTTTTCACTCAACAAAAATAATTCTTGACGTTTGCCTTTTTTTACAGAAAATAATTCGGGTAGAGAATTTAATTCTGATAAAAAGGGGA
The DNA here is from genome assembly GCA_002479215.1 of Syntrophaceae bacterium UBA7544. GTDB lineage: Bacteria > Desulfobacterota > Syntrophia > Syntrophales > Smithellaceae > UBA4810. The sequence continues at coordinate 6,800 of DLME01000296.1, read as the reverse complement.
CATCATCATGCTACTACGCACCGCAGCCGTTTTAGTCATTATCGATATTCAGGGCAATCTCGCCCAGACCATGTTCGATAAGGAGAATCTTTTTGCCAACGCTGTAAAATTAATACGAGGATTTAAAGTGTTTAATCTGCCGATAATTGTCACGGAGCAAACACAGCAAAAGCTGGGTCATACAATACCGCAGATTACTGCGGAACTTGATGGCATTAAACCAATCGCTAAAGAAACTTTCAGTTGTTGGACGGATGTCCATTTCCGCGAGCAGCTCGAAGCATTAAGCCGCAGGCATGTAGTCATTTTAGGCATTGAAAGCCACATTTGCGTCTATCAAACCGCTCTTGATCTCATTTCCAACGGATACAATGTTCATCTGGTTGCCGACGCCATATCTTCGCGCACGAAGGAAAATCGTGAAATCGGCTTGACCGCGATGAAAAGCGCCGGCGCGCATCTTACCAGTGCAGAAATGGTTCTTTTTGAACTTTTGCGCACCGCCGCCGATCCGAAAGCCAAAGAGATTTTCAAAATTGTAAAATGAACTATGTAAGTTTGAACTTAAATTTACAATGGGTGCCAAGAGCAACTCCAAGTCTTTCTTCCTGTTATCCAAAAATCGTCAACCTTGACGAAAAGTAGGACTTCAATTAGTAATCACGGGTATGAACCCCAAAGCAAGCTTTGGAAACCGATTCCGCAGCAAGCTGCGGGATATTTATATTGTCCCGCTAAGCTTCGCACGCGGGATTAATTCATCTTACAGATATTACTGCACTGCGGTTGTAATCTCTGAGTTTTATTAACTACGGATATCTATTATCCCCTCCGCCTTCGGCGGGATCAATTCGACTTACCAATTTCAACGCACTTCGCTTTTGGAATTGGAGTTTCACGAATAAACACAATGGAAGCTCTTCGCGGCAAGCCGCGAAGGATCTTCGATTCATAAGGAATAATATCATTCAGTATTCGCTCGCTACCGAATTCACGCCCGACAACAAACATCAGCACCACACCCCACATTTTGTGGTCAAAATCCTCTTGACACACAAAATTCTTTTTCGTATATTCCTCACCGTGAAAAAGGAGGTTCTTATCAATTATTTTTTTATATAAATATTTTTATCCTCTTGACTTCATGAAAATCATGATTTAGGATATTTAAAAATTTTTGAACATGGATTTTTAAATCCTTGTCGGTTAACAGAAAACAAATAATTTGAGATTGCTTTATGAAGATAAAAAAAATCAAAGGTTGGCTGTTTTCTCTTTTCACCTTTTTCCTTCTGGTATCCGTAACTACGGTTTTTCAACAATCCGCGACTGCGGATGGTGATTATGCAGGTATAGACGTATGCCGGGCCTGTCACCAAAAAAACTATGATAGTTATCTGAAATCAACACATGCCAAAGCGGCAATTCCTGGGAATCCGGCCAATAAAAATTCCTGCGAATCCTGTCACGGCCCAGGTCTTGCGCATGTGCAAACAGGCGGCGCTAAGGGAACGGGCATGATTGCCTTCACCAAAAAAGATGATCCGGAAATGAAGCAGGCGATATGTCTTTCCTGTCATCAGGATTCAACGGCCGTGCCTTTTTGGAATCTGAGCAGGCATAAAGTTAACGGAGTTTCATGTAGTGATTGCCACAGCGGGCACTCCGGAACGAAAAACAATTTAAAGCTAGCCGAGCCGGCGCTTTGCTACACCTGCCATGCCGATATCAGAGCTCAGGCCAACAAACAATCGCACCATCCGCTGAAGGAAGGCCTCATGAAATGCTCCGACTGTCATGACCAGCACGGCGGATCAGGGCCGAAGATGGTGAAGGCGGACACGGTAAATGAACTCTGTTTCAAGTGTCATGCCGAGAAGCGTGGGCCATTCATGTGGGAACATCCGCCGGTTGCCGAAAATTGTCTGACTTGCCATGTGCCCCACGGTAGCAATCACGGGAAACTTCTATCCTCAAAGCCGCCATTGCTCTGCCAGAGCTGTCACGACGCCACTCGACATCCCGGAACAATTTACACCAGGTTTGAAACATTCCCCGGCTCTGCCACATCCAATAAAAACAGGATGATTGCCCGCGGCTGCCTGAACTGTCATACCAATATTCATGGAAGCAATGCGCCTTCGGTGAGGGGGCAGGATTTTGTCCGGTAAAAGGTGTAACGATGAAAAGACAAATATTTTTACCAGTTCTTTTATTCGGTTTATTCTCCTTGAGTACGGCCTTTGCCGAGGAGCAGCAGGAGCAGAATAAATTTTCCGGTGAAATCAGCGCTCAGGGCACTCTCACCCACGTCAACGGCAACGAAGCTAAATTCAACGAATACGGAGATGTTCGGAATGGTCTCTACGGCGACGTTAAAATCAAATATGATGACGATAAATATTATGTGGATTTCTACAGCCGTAACATGCTCTACGATACACAGAGTTATGACCTGGAAGGCGGGAAATGGGGGGCCTACAAGTTCAACATTAACTACAGTGAAATCCCCCACAACTTCACCTACGATGCGCAAACATTTTATTCAGGTGCAGGGACTAACAATCTGACCTATCCCACCCATACGCCCAGCACCAATACCGGCACTTGGAATACATTTGATTACTCAACAAAACGGAAAGATTACAGTGCTGGATTTAAGCTTGATGTCTTGAAGCCTTTTTTTCTGGATTTCTCCGCGGCTATTGATGAACGAAAGGGCATTTATCCCATCGGTGCCGCGGGAACAAACCCCGGCGGGATTTCCTTAGAGCTTCCGGCACCGATTGATTACAAAACAAACAGCATCAATTTGCTTGCCGGATATGTCCGCAATCCCCTATTCATTTCCCTGGGCTATTTTTACAGCAACTTCACCGACTCTGACACGAGCCTTAATTTCCGCAACCCCGCTACGAACAATACGGCGTCAGTGACGGATACATATTCGCTGCCGCCGGACAACCAGTTCTATAAGATCAATCTCAAAGGCGCGCTTAAATTGCCTTTAAACAGCAAGTTCAATGTTGATCTGGCTACGGCCGACGCCAAATCGGATGCTGTTTTGCGTAATTCATATGTGGATGATATCGTCGGAGGACTGAGAAACATCACTTTGAGCACACCGTTCTTTAACGGCGAAGTCATTACAAACAACATCGCCACTTCAGTCACGTCAAAGCCGCTGTCTTTCCTCGATGCCAAACTTTTTCTTAAATATGACGACCGGGAAAATAAGTCGGATGTTATTACAATAACGGATGCAACCCAGACGCCCGCAACTTTCACCAACACCTTATTCAACTACCGGAGAGTAAAATACGGCACTGAACTTGGTTTCCAGCTGCCGGCAAACTTTTATTTCCTCGGCGCTTACAATCATTCAACAATCAGCAGAGAGAGAGAAGACATCCCTGATAACAGGGATGATCTCTTCAGCGCCGAATTGAGATGGAAAGGATTTGATTTCCTTACCGCCCGTGTTGGATACGAAAGACTGGACAGAAGAGCGGATTTCCAGCTGACTGACCCGACCGATATTGAGACTTTCATCAGACGTTTTGATGCCGCCGGCAAAAGCCGGAATACCTATAAGGCCAACCTGGACTTTTTCCCCGCCGATAACTTCAGCATAAGTCTTGGTTACAAGCACAGGGATACGAATTATCCGGATACTGTTTTAGGACTGACCGGTGACAGGGGTGATGAATTCCTGATCGATGTTGATTATCTGATCAACAAGCGAATCAGGTTATTCGGCTCTTTCGATTATGAATACGTCCGGCAGGATCAGTTCCAGCGGCAGACAACAGGCACAGTTGACCCGTCGCTGCCGCCTGTGCCGGCAGCCTTTAACTGGACGGCAGCGCAAAAGGACGAAAACTACAGTTACGCGGCGGGTGCCGAAATATTTATTGTCCCGGAAAAACTCACTCTGCTGCTCCAATACAGCTATCTGCAGGCCGATGGTTCCGTCGATTACACCTATCTGTTGGGTGCAAATCCACTTCCTGCGGGCAGAACTCAGGACAATATCGATCTTTCCAACTGGGATGGCTACAAGCTTACCTGTGTTCTCATCAAGCTCTCCTATAATGTGACGAAATCGCTGTCCGTAGCCGCAGGTTATGTCTATGAAAAATATGATTATAATGATGCGCAGTATGATGGGTATCAATACGTTCCGGCCGTCACCGGAACGAACGGGGCATACCTGACGGGCGCTTACAATAATCCATCTTATGAGTCTAACGTGGGATTTATGACTGTCACTTACCGCTTCTAAATATGGAAGTGAACCACATATTCCTTGAGCAGGAGAATATGATTATCGTCGGCAATCTTGGAGAATCTTAGCTGATGCATGTACTGCGGCCTCTGTATGTGGTTTTGGCTCTTGCGGTAATCATGTTAATCGCCAGGAGCTTCTGGGTACCCAATGATTTCGGAACTCATGAACAAGGGTATACGTATGGCTGGTATAGACAATCCAATGTTGAGGAATGGAAAAATTTTACGGTAAAATATCGAGGCAAGGAATTCTGCGGGACCTGCCATGCAGGGCAGGCGCAAAAGCTTGCTTCCGCACATCATAAAGATATTGAATGTGAAAACTGCCACGGACCGGCTCTTTTCCATCCGGCCGATCCGCTGAAACTTGTCCTGGACCGGAGCCGGGAGCTCTGCCTTAGGTGCCATACCAGCCTTTTCTATCCCACCAGTCAAAGATCACAGATCAAAGGCATCAACCCGGATCAGCACAATCTCGGTTTAGAATGCACGTTGTGTCACAAACCGCATGAGGCATCCAAACCCGGTAGGAGGAACAGGTGAACAGGAGAGATTTTATAAAATTGGCCATGAAAGGAACCGCCGTTGTGGTTCTGGCTAAAGGACTGGACGGAATTTTCCGGCCCTCCGATGTTCAGGCCTTGGCTACACCCCTTCGCTTTGTATTTCTCGTCGACACCTATAAATGCATCGGCTGCGGTTTCTGTGTAAAGGCCTGTAAGCTGGAAAACGAAATCCCCTTTGACGCCGACGTTTCCCGGACCTGGGTTGAACGGTATGTCGTAACCTCAGAAGGAGAAGTATTCGCCGATACTCCTAAAGAGGCACGTAATGGATTTATTACCGGCCAAATCGATCTGGGGCGCGGTAAGTTTAAAGATATTCCCCGGGAAAAAATTAAAAAGGCTTTTTTTGTTCCCAAACTGTGCAACCAATGTGAAAAGCCTTCGTGCGTCCAGGTATGTCCGGTGGGTGCGACTTACCAGAACGCCGACGGTGTGGTGCTGGTGGACCGGAAGTGGTGCATCGGCTGCGGGTACTGTATCATGGCCTGCCCGTACGGCATGAGGTTTTTCCATCCAGTCCACCACGTGGCGGATAAATGTAATTTCTGTTATCACCGGATTAACCACGGCCTGCGGCCGGCTTGCGTCCAGGCGTGCCCGACGGGGGCGAGGCAGATCGGCAACATCAAAGACCACGGAGATCCGGTGGAAAACATCATCCGTACACAGCAGGTAGCAGTCCACAAACCGGAATACGGAACCAATCCCCAGGTTTACTATATCGGGCTTGGCGAAGAGGTGAGGTGAGAAATGGTTCTGGAAGCATTATGGACAGTCAAAGAACTTTTCGTTTATCCCAATGAGTACATTTATTGGGCTATTCAGATTGTCATGTATCCGTTCATGACGGGGCTTGTGGCCGGTGCTTTTGTCCTTTCCTCCCTGTATCATCTTTTCAATATAAAACCGCTTAAGGAAATCGCCAGATTTGCCCTGGTTTTTTCCTTCGCCCTGCTCATCGTTGCGCCCTTGCCTCTCCTCTTGCACCTTGCGCAACCCGCAAGAAGTTTCTACGTGGTTCTTACGCCGCACTTCACTTCGGCTATTGCCGCCTTTGGCGTCGTGCTGTTTGTTTACGGATCGGTCGTCGCCTCCGAACTGTGGTTTCTTTTCCGGAAACACCTGGTGGAAGTATCATTAAGACTCAAAGGCAAGGCGAATAAGAGTTTGGCCGAAAAAATAAAATACGTGGTACATACCATCCTTACCCTCGGCGCCCTGGACCTAAGCGATGCCAGCCTGAAGCTGGACGCAAAAGCCATCAAGATCCTGGCGGGAGTCGGTGTGCCAATTGCCTGTTTTCTTCACGGGTATGCGGGGTTCATCTTCGGTTCGGTAAAAGCCAACGCCCTGTGGATGACCCCTCTCATGCCGGTTATCTTTATCATGTCGGCCATTGTTTCCGGCGTCTCCCTCTGCATGCTGATCTACGTTATCATCATGGAAACAAAAAAATTCATCGCTTCCCGGAAAAACACTACTACCGCCTGCATTACACTCAAGGAGATTAAAAGCGAAGAGATGAACGCGATGCAGACGTCTGTGAAATATCTTATTTTCTTTATGATATTCTCGATCAGTCTGGAGTTATTGGACCTGGTCTTCCGCAGCTACACAGCAGTAAAATCATGGGACATTCTGAGGAATGTCATCTATGGGACAGATTTTATTAATATCTTCCTGCTCCAATATCTCCTGGGGAACCTGGTGCCTTTCATCCTCCTTCTGTTCCCCGGCTTGACAGTCCGCAGATTAATCCCCGCCCTTTTGCTGGTGCTTTTCGGGGTTTTCATGATGAGGTGGAACGTAGTCATCGGCGGCCAGTCTTTTTCCCTGACTTTTTCCGGGTATATGGATTACCAACTGCCCATCATTCCCCAGGGCCTGGAAACATTTAAAGAGGGTTTAGGCGGCGCCCTGCTTATCGCTGTGTTGCCCTTCATC
>DLME01000290.1:11358-11893 GCA_002479215.1 Syntrophaceae bacterium UBA7544 | reverse complement strand
GGAGGAAGCGGAGCAGGTATGCGACCGCGTGGGCATTATCGATCACGGTCGGATAATCGCGCTGAATTCACCGGAAAACCTGAAAGAATCAATGGGCGGAGATATGGTAGTAATAAGGGTGAAAGAACCCCCCCTGGAAAAAATACGCGTTCTGCCTTATGTTTCCGAAGTCAAGGAAAACGAAGGTGCACTGGAAATAATCACAAAAGAGGCACATCTGCACCTGGCGGAAATTCTTTCCATGATTAAAGATGTGGAGTGCGTGGAGGTGAGAGTACCCACGCTCAACGACGTGTTTATCAAGCTGACGGGAAGGGATATCAGGGAAGATTCTATAGAGGATTCCGGCGGCTGGGTGGAGTCCGTAGCCCGTTACCGTCAGAAGGGATCTTGATTCTATGAGCGAGGGACGTGTCCGCAAAGAATTGATGGGGATTTACGCTGTTTGGTGGCGGGAATTCAAAGTTTTCCAGCGCGAAAAAAGCAGAATCGTCTCGAGCATTGTCCAGCCTCTCATGTGGCTTTTCCTGTTCGG
>DLME01000290.1:10620-11290 GCA_002479215.1 Syntrophaceae bacterium UBA7544 | reverse complement strand
CTCATGTGGCTTTTCCTGTTCGGCAGCGGCGTGGGAGCGAGCGTTAGCGTCAGCGGTATCAATTATCAGGATTATATATATCCGGGTATACTGGCTATGCTGGTACTTTTCGGATCAGTGTACTTCGGCCTTTATATAGTCTGGGACCGCAAGCTTGACGTGCTCAAGGCCATACTGGTGGCGCCGGTATCGCGTCTCAGCATCTTTATGGGGAAGGTTTTGGGTGGATGCACGGATGTTACACTACAGATTATAGTTCTCTTTCTCTTCTCGTTTTTGTTTCCGTCTATAAATCCCTGGGGCATTCCGCTGGCCTTACTATTATTGTTTATTACATCGATTGCGCTGGTTTCGATGGGGCTTGCTCTTGGCTCTCTTTTCAATAGCCTGGAGGGATTCCAGGTCATCTCAGCCTTTCTTATATTTCCGCTTTTTTTCTTATCCGGCGCTCTCTTCCCGGTCGACGACAAGCTTCCCTTCTGGCTGCAAGGACTGGTTAAACTTAATCCTCTTACCTATGCTGTAGATGGAGTCAGAGGCGTATTGCTCAATGTCCATATTTTCCCGTTTTATGTAGATTTCATCGTCATCACTTTCTTTGCGGTTGCTATGTTCCTCTTGGGGAGTGTTCTTTTCAGCCGGATGAAGTAATACCATTTCTAAATCAAAG
>DLME01000290.1:0-10476 GCA_002479215.1 Syntrophaceae bacterium UBA7544 | reverse complement strand
ATAGCGCTTTGATTTAAAATTGGAGTAATGTTTGATTAGTCTAAGGGAAGGAGAATTATATGAGACTAAATTTGTGGCGAACAGTGCTGATGTTATTTATTTTGTTTACGGCTTCCGGTGTTCAGGCGGAAAGCTCCGTGTGGGTGGTAAGCTCTTCCAAGGCTACTGTTTATCTTGCCGGTTCTTTCCATATGTTACGCGCGTCTGATTATCCTCTGCCTGCCGAATTTTTTACCGCATATCAAGACTCCCGCAAAATTATATTTGAAGTCCCACCCGGTGAAATGGAAAGTCCGGAATATATGGGAATGTTTCTAAGTGCGGCAATTTACAATGACGGCACGACTCTTAGAGAGCATATTACATCAGCGGCTTACGCCAAGGCCGAAAGCTTTTGCAGAGAACGGAATTATCCGCTGGAGCAATACCAGTTATTTAAGCCGACTTTTTTTGTGATGACGCTTACGGTATTGGAAATGAACAAAATCGGCGCCGACCCTAAAAAAGGGATTGATTATTTCTTCAAAGAGAAAGCTATGCAGGATAGAAAAGCTACAGGAAGTTTGGAAACGGTGGATCAGCAAATCGGCATTCTAACTTCGGTGGATGCGAGTGTGGGAAGCGACCAAGTCCTTGAAGCTATCGATGAACTCGGACAAAGCGAAATGATGCTGGGAGAATATCTGGCTGCCTGGAGAAAAGGAGATGAGGCCAAAATGGAGGAGCTTTACATCAAAGAACTAAAGCGCTATCCAAAATTATATCAGGCCCTGATTGTTGACAGAAACAATAAATGGGTGAGGGATATCGAAGGCTACCTCAATGGTTCGGGAAACACTATGGTGGTCGTAGGTGCGGCGCATCTTGTCGGCGATAACAGTGTGGTCAATTTGCTCCGTAAACGCGGGTATAAAGTAGTTAAGTTACAGAAATAATAATAACCTCTATTTGTCAGTCATAGAAGTATAAAAACATTTGGAATAAACAGGTTTTTGGCTGGCAGATTACGAGGATATTAAATAAGATTTTAAAATGGAGTACAAATGAAGTTTCAGTATAAAGTGGACTTCGGCAAACTTAAATGGGAGTCTCCCTTTGAGGGAGTGAGGCATAAGTATATCAATCAGGATGATTTACGCCTTCGCCTGGTTGAATACACAACAGATATGCCGCCACATTGGTGTGAAAAAGGTCATTATGGCTATTTGATCGAAGGTCAAATGGAAATTGAATATGAAAATGAAAAAATAATCTATAATCCTGGCGACGGCATTTTCATTCTGGATGGTCCTAAACATAAACATAAAGGCAAAGTTCTTTCGAAAAAAGCCTTGGTTTTTTTCATGGAAAAAGTTTAAGAAATTGCGGTATGCCATTCTACAGAGGTTTGTCGTTATTCTCTAAAAAGGATAATGAGTAAACATGAACAACTGTCTTGTTTTGGTTGATCTGCAAAACGACTACTTTCCCTGTGGCAAAATGGAACTTGTCGGCATCGAAGCTGCCGCGGAGAATTCTCAGCTTCTCCTGACTGAATTCAGAAAGACAAAAGCACCTATCATCCATGTACAACACATTTCCCTGGAGGTCCACGTGTCCTTTATGGCAGCATTATCTTTTCCTTACGCTAAAGTTGTTTTAACAAAAGATGCTGTGAAAAATATGTCATAAATTATCTAAGTTTAATTTGAATACATAATCTGGAGGGAAGATGGATAAGCGGCTGGAAGGAAAAGTAGCGATTGTTACAGGTGCCGGTCAAACACCGGGGGATACCATCGGGAACGGCCGGGCAATTTCCGTTCTTTTTGCCCGTGCGGGCGCCAGAGTAATGCTGGTGGACCTTCGCCTTGATTCCGCTGCCGAAACTCAGGCGATGATAACCAAAGAGGGCGGCGAGGCCTTCGCTTTTGCCGCTGATGTCACCAATTCTGATTACTGCCGCCGCCTGGCCGAGGAGTGCGTGGCGCATTATGGCCGAATCGATATTCTGGTCAATAATGTCGGCACCGGGGGGGAAGACCTGGGGCCGGTTAAGCTGAAGGAAGAAGCGTGGGAACGCATCTATAATGTAAACGTCAAGAGCATGTATTTAACCTGCAAACATGTTATCCCTTATATGGAAAAGCAGGGCGGCGGTTCCATCGTCAATATTTCATCTATTGCGTCTGTATGCGCCTCACCGATGCTTGCTTATAAAACCTCCAAGTCGGCCGTTAATTCCCTTACCCATTCCATCGCCTTCGTTTATGCCGGCAAAGGAATTCGCGCCAATACCATCATGCCTGGTTTTATGAATACTCCCATGGCCATCGAAGGGATTTCGCGATACCGGGGCATCAATAAGGAAGAGCTGATCAAAGAACGCAGTAGTAGAATTCCGTTGAAAGGTGGAATGGGATCCGGCTGGGATACGGCCTATGCGGCCCTTTTCCTCGCCTCGGATGAAGCCAAGTTTATTACTGGCGCGCTCCTGCCCGTTGATGGCGGCCAAAGCGCGAGAATCGGATAGTTTCACAGATTGTCTTGATATAAATTAATAATAATGGAGAGAAGGAGATGTGATGGCACGGGTAAGTCTATTGAATGAAGAATCGGCGGCGCCGGAGCTGCAGGAGCGGTTTCGACTAATGAAGGAAAAAGGCGGCCGTGTTCTGAACCTCTTTAAAATTATGGCTCACTCTACCCAAGTTGGTTACCAATTTCTGCGACTGGGGAATGCGATTCTTTTTAAGGGGATTATACCTCCCAACCTGCGGGAGCTAGCCATCCTGCGGGTAGGCCTTATTAATAAAGCCATCTATGAGTGGACCCAGCATGTGCCCATAGCCCTGCGCGCCGGCGTGCGACAAGCGCAGATCGACGCCCTGTCCCAATGGGAGCATTCCACTGAATTCAACGATATAGAAAAAGCAATTCTGCGCTACACCGACGAAGAAACCAAGAATGTACGGGTAAAAGATAAAACCTTTGCCGCGGTGCGGGCAATTTTAAGTGAAGAGGGAATTGTGGAGCTGACAACGGCCATCGGTTATTACGGAATGGTTTGCCGGATTCTCGAAACTCTCCAGGTGGAATTGGAATAACCGTGCCTATTGTGTGTTGGCAAGTTATCATACCGGTAACTCTATAAAGAAGGGTTATGCTGCAAAAGGTACTTTGGAAAACAAAGCAGAATTCCATAGCATGGATAATTATTTAACAAAATTAAATGTCGTATTTTATGGAAGTGGCGATCATGAATCTTGCTAAACTTAGTGAAAAAAAGGTGATGGAAACTGGTGAGCAAGTGAGCATCATTTTTGAAGGCTGTGAAATCACGAATACGGAGATGCTGGAAAAGAGCAAAAAACTGGCTACCGCCCTCAAAAATCTTGGGGTAAAGCGGGGGGATAGTGTTATTCTGCAAATGCCCAATTGCCCGGAAGTTCTTCAAGGTTTTGGGGCTATCTGGAGAATCGGTGCCGTGATCGTACCGATTAACTACCTTATTGGCGAGGAAGAGACTGCTTACATATACCAGGACTCAGGCGCTAAAGTAGTAATCAGCAGTCAGGCCTTTCTTCCGAAAATACGCGCGGGTCAGGCAAAGGCGCCCGGGGTGAAAACAATTATTCTCGTTGATAAAGACGTTCCCGAAGGAACTCTTGCCTATCATCCGCTCGTGGAGAGTTCTGTTGAAGAGCATTCGGCTGTGGATACTAGAGATGATGAAATCGCCGCGCTCATTTATACCGCGGGAACCACCGGCAAACCTAAGGGTGTCATCCATACCCATCTCTCCCTCTATGCCAACGCCAAGATGCAGTATGAAACGGTTGTACTTCCGGACGGCATGACCAGTATTATTGTTCTTCCTTTATGTCATTCCTACGGCATTGCGACGGTAAATAACGGTCTGTTCCGAACGACAAAAACAGTCCTTCTTAATTCTTTCGATCTGGACACCATATTTTCATCCATCGAAAAATACCAGGTCAACATTATGGCCGGTGTCCCGACCATGTATGTTTATATGCTTCTCTATCCGGAGCCCAAAAAATACAACCTGAGCTCCATGAAATACTGGATATCCGGATCGGCGCCTCTTGCTTTGGAAACGTGTAACAAGTTCAAAGAAGTATTTGGCTTTGAGATTATCGAAGGCTGGGGCTTGACGGAGGCTGGGGCAAATAACTCCTGCAACCCTTTTGATGGGTTAAAAAAGATCGGGTCCATCGGCTTGCCGATGATTGGCACTGAAATGCGGATTGTTGATGATAACGGAAAAGAGCTTACCCATGGGCAGGAGGGAGAAATTGTGATCCGAGGGCCTATGCTCATGAAGGGATACTGGCAAAAACCGGAGGAAACGGCGGATATTCTAAAAGATGGTTGGCTCCATACGGGAGATGTCGGTTATGTAGACGATGCTGGCTACTTCTGGATTACGGATAGGAAAAAAGATTTGATCATCAAAGGAGGGGAAAACATTTCTGCACGAACTATCGAAGAAGTCCTCTTTATGCACCCCAAAGTATCTGAAGCAGCGGTGACCGGTATGAAAGACGATGTTTACGGGGAGGATATCAAAGCCTTTGTAGTATTGAATCCCCGTGAAGCGGCTACAGCGAAAGAAATTATTGAATTCTGTCGAACGAAGCTTACTAATTTTCTGTTGCCGAAAGAAGTGGTTTTTCTGCAAGCCCTTCCTAAAAGCCTTGTCGGCAAAGTGTTGAAAAAGGAATTGAGAAAATTGTCTTAACGAAATTTTTTGTAAGATAAACAATATTCGATATAAAAAATATATTAAACAAGGAGGAAATTATGGCAATTCGCACTGCTGATGAGTACAAAAAGAGTTTGCGCGATGGCAGGCGCGTGTATATCCGGGGACAAAAGGTTGATGATATTACCAAGCATCCGATTCTTGGAGTTACTGTTGACACAATAGCCGCGGGCTATGAACTGACGGCATCGAAAGACCCTGCCGTTCGTGATCTCTTTGTGGCGCCTCATCCGAAAACGGGAGAACCGGTCAACCGCTATTTCATTACCCCGAAAAATAAGGAAGACCTGGCAAATCGAACAAAGATGATTCAGCGTTCCATCGAAATAATCGGGGGGCTTCCCTTCGGGAAGGATATCGGGACTGACTGTCTGAATGCCGCTTTTGTAGTTGCCGGTCAGATGGGGAAGAAACAGTATCAGGACAATGCCGTGAATTTTCTGGAGCATCTCCGGAAGAACGACCTGCATACCTGTGGTGCTGTTACCTGTGTCAAGGGAGATCGTTCCAAAGAGCCTTCCAAACAGAAACACCCCGATTACTATCTCCATGTGGTGGATAAAAATAAAGAAGGTATTGTGGTCAAAGGAGCGAAGATTCATATCACCAGTGCTCCGGCGGCAAACGAAATAATTGTCGTGCCTACACGACAGATGCGTGAAGACGAAGGCGACTATGCCGTGAGCTTTGCTATCCCCGCTAACACCAAAGGGATTACCTTCATTTGCCGGGGCGGGCGCGGTACCTGGTCGGACCACGAATTTCATGCCGACCGTCCCGTAAGAGAACTGACGGAAGCCATCATCATCTTCGACAATGTCTTTGTTCCCTGGGAGCGTGTTTTTATGTGTGGTGAGTGGCAGTATTCCATGCTCTTAGCTTATACCTTCGCCACCTTCCATCGGTTTACAGCAATCAGCTACAAGGTTCCTGCCGTGGAAGTGATGGCGGGTTGCGCCGTGGCTATGGCCAAATACAATGGACTGGATAAAGTGGGACACATCCGGGATAAGCTAGCGGACATAGCCGCTTACGTGGAAACTCTGCGCGCCCTGACCAACGCGGCAGCGAATGATCCCGTCATGTACGGTGACATTGCCGTGCCGAATCCCCTTATTGCCAATATGGCAAAGCTTCACTTCGCGAGCAAATATCACGCCTTCGTGGAACTGATTCAGGATATCGGCGGTGGCATTCTGGCAACGGCTCCGGATAAAAAGGATTGGGAGAATCCCGATATCCATGATTACCTGGAACACTATCTGGGGGGTGCGGATAAATACAGCACCTTGGATAGGCTGAAAATGATTCACGAGGCGATGCGGCATGTCTGTTCGCATGAATCGGCCTTTCATGAAGTGACAACCGTTCACGCGGAGGGTTCGATGGCGGCACAGAAGATGATGATTCTGGTAGAATCTCCCCTCCAACGCTACGAAATGATGGCCATGGCAGCTGCGGGAATCATTTCCTCGAAACAGCATTAATTAGAATGTGAAAAGTTGAAGAAGGTTTAAAACCATGCGGCCAGGTTGTTTCTCTACCAACTTGGCCGCATTTCATTACGGACGCGGTGGTTATCGGGGACAAGCGTAAATTCATTACGGCGCTGGTTGTCATTGATGAGGAAAACGTTGTGAAATACGCGCAGGACCATAAGGTTCAGTACACTACTTTTGCCAGCCTTACCCACACAGAAGAGGTTATCAAGCTTATCACAGAAGAAATCAACAAAGTAAATAAACAGATCGCCCGGGTGGAGAATATCCGCAAGTTCCGCCTGCTCGATAAAAAACTTTACACCGAAGATGGAGAAGTAACCCCCACCATGAAAGTCAAGCGCAAGGCCATCGCCGAACAATACAAAGACATTATCGAAGAAATGTATAAAGAAGGGGATTAGCCTGCCAGGTAGTTAGTGCTTAGTGTTATTTCTAATACCTCTCTTCAACGATCAGCGGTAAAACATCCCGCTTTTTGGGGTCTTTTTTCATTGACCGACAAAATTAATTGTCTTATACTTCAACTGTCAAAAAGTAATGCCTTATCAGAGAGGCAGTGATGCCAACTGCATTTCCCAGAAAAAAAATTATTTTTCTTGTTCGCCTGGCGGTCATTATTACGACCGCTTATTTTATTATTTTTTCACCATCCGCCAGCAAAGAATGCGAAACCTGCGGATATATTTTCATTGCCGTTTATCTACTGACTAATCTGATTGTTGCCCACATCCCGGAAAAATATTTCTATGACGATAAGTTTTTCTATGGGCTTGTTTTATGTGACAGCATACTGTTGCCGGCCGGGATTTATTTTTCCGGCTATGCCGGGTCGGATTTATACCTGATGTATTTTTTTATTATCTTATTAACAACAATGAGCTCCCGCTTTGAATACTTGATGATGAACATCCTCATCTTTTCTGTCATCTACGGCTGGCTGTTATATGAAAAGGGATTTTTAGCAGGTCCGATGGCGCTGAGCTATTTGATCCGGATTCCGTTTATTATTGTCGTTGCAATGTTTTTCTGGTACCTCGTAACGACCCGATTAAAAGACAAAGACAGACGGATTAGTGAAGCCCGAGAAAGATACGAGCAAATTGTTCAAGCTACCGATGTGTTGATGTGTATTGTCGATCATGAAGGGAAGTTCTTATTTGCCAATCAAAAACTCGTCAAATTTTATGGATACCAGGATGAAAAAAGTATTCTCGGTTTGACCATTTCACGGATTTATAACGAAGATGAGACCGAAGCGGAAAAATCTTTGAGCTATGTGAGATCGGTATACCAGAATAATGACATGGTACAGTATGAATCCTATGATAAAGATCACGACATATGGTTTGCCAATACGCTGAGTCCGATAAGAGATCCGTCAACCCGGGATGTTCTAGCGGTCTGCATTATTTCCAAAGATATCACCGACCGGATTGAAAAAGAGAAAGATTTAAATGATACTGTTGAATTGTTGCGAAGAACCCGGGACCAGTTAATACAAAAAGATAAAATGGCCGCCCTCGGGCGGATGGCGTCCGGTATTGCCCATGAAATCAGGAATCCGTTGGAAATTATTTATATGGGAGTGGATTATCTGGAAAACAATCTTCCCGATGATAAGCCCGATATGCAGGAGTCAATAGGAAAAATTTTTAATGCGGTCAACCGGGCTGATAATATCATCAAAAACATTTTGTCATTTTCCAGACAAACGGTATCCAAAATCACCCAAATCCCCCTCTGCCCGTTGCTTGATATCGTCCTGGCGCTTGCAAAACCAAAACTTGAAAAAAGCGGTGTGAGCGTTCGATGTGAGTATGCCGATGAATTGCTGGAAGTGGCAGGTGATTATACTATGCTGGAACAGGTTTTTTTAAATCTTGTCAATAATGCGGTTGATGCCATGAAAGGATGCAAAGAAAAGATATTGACGGTTCGTGCCTATAAACAATTAGTCGCTGAAATCGGCTATAAAACCGGCTACCGGCGGGCCGATTTTTTCAGTATCGGCGATGAAATGATTATTGTGGAAATATCAGATACCGGAAAAGGTATTCCGGAAGAGACGTTGGCGAAAATATTCGAGCCGTTCTTTACGACCAAACCCGCTAATGAGGGAACGGGCTTGGGCTTGAGCCTTGCCCATATGATCATGGAGAGATTAAGCGGCACCATTGATGTTGAAAGCCGGGAAAACCAGGGAACAACTTTTTTTGTAAAACTCCAGCCAAGAAGTAAAATAATTGATACGAAAGAGGTGTAACATGGCAAAAAATGTAAAAGTATTGGTCGTTGATGATGAAGTCGATTTTTGTTATTTCGTTAAAAAAAATCTCATGCATGAGGGAATATTTGATGTAATTACTGCGACAAACGGCAAAGACGGCATAGAGCTGGCCGAAAGTGAACTGCCGGATATAATCCTGCTTGATCTGGTCATGCCGGACATGCCCGGCGAGGATGTCGCGGCCGCTTTGAAAGATAATCCCGCTACAGCAAACATCCCGATTCTATATATTACGGCGCTAGCCACAAAAGATGATGTTGTTGACAGGGAAGAGAATAAAATCGGAAACAACTATATCCTGCCAAAGCCGGTACGGACAAAAAAACTGATAAAAACCATTCTGAAAATCTTAAGCAAACAGCCGGACGAGGCAACACCGTAGCGCTGATGCCCGACGTTCAATTTTATTCATTCAATGAGATTGTGGACTTGTAGCTGTAAGGTAAATATTTGAGGCGATTTAATCTGTTACTAGAAGCGCTACACCGAGAACGGCGAAGTAACCCCCACCATGAAAGTCAAGCGCAAAGCCATCGCCGAACAATACAAAGACATCATCGAAGAAATGTATAAAGGTGGAGAGTAAGCCTATATTAGATTTGACAGATAGTATCTAACTTAGTCTTATCTCGATTATCGTTTTCACCTATTTATCACCGGTGCGAAGAATCTGTGGATTGAATCATGAAACGTATTTTGATAAACTCACAAAAGTTACCGAATTAGTGAGCTAGTACAACCGTCCTCATTAATGTGATCTTCGCACAAAATTATCTGTTTTTTGATTGTGACATTTTTGATGTGAATTTTTCACGATTATGCGCTGCAAAACCCCTTGTTCCCTTTCTAAAAGAAAAGGAACAAGGGGTCTTTGACAGCCGGTTTATTCCGGTTTTTTATCTAACCAGAATCAGATTTTTATAACTGGGCCTTTGTCTCTTTCATTAAGAGAATAGCAATCATGGCAATGAAATAGAATACAGACACAGAAGCCATAACTGCCGTCAGCCCGATTTTCAGAGCTACTGCACCCATGGCGATAGGCACGATCGTTGCTATTAAACGTCCTGTCGCATAAGCATCGGAGAAGCCCTCAGCGCGGATATTGGTGGGGAACTGCTCGACGACAAAGCCCACCGCCAGAGCCCAGATGGCCGAGGCGACTGCCCAGGCAAAAGCTCCCAGTATCCAGAAAACCTTCGTCCCCCATTCCATGCCCAGCCACACAGCTAACAAAAATGCGGACAGAAACGCGCAGACGGCCATCGTGACGCGTTTGCCGAATTTATCACCGACAACCCCGGCTATAAGATAGGCAATGACAGCCATAAACTGCATAACCATCAGGAAACCGGAATACTCTTTCGGGCTCATGCCTCTTTCTCTGGCCAGGACGGTGGGAAGCCAGGTATTGACCGCCCAGTAGGTAACCAGCATTGCTGTAAAAAATAAGGTGACTTTGAGAAAAGCCTGCAGGTTAGCGCCCTTGAAAAGATCACTTAATTTTGTCGCAGGTGGTCCAGCAGTAACAATACCCTTCTTCTTATTTTCCTGTGCCTTCAGCCAAACGGGTGATTCGGGTACAAAGAATTGGATATAAACGGGACATAAAATTGCCGCTGTGCCGAGGAGATAAAGAGAACGCCAACCCCAGATCGGCATCATGAAATACTGGGCAACAATGGCGGCACCAAAACCAATAGGCCAACCCATCTGTACCCATGAGCTCAACTTGCCGCGTTTCTCCGGCGGATAGAACTCTGCTGCCAGTGTTCCACCTATTGCGTATTCGGCACCAAGGCCAAGTCCTGCCAGGAACCGCAGTGCGGCTAACTGGAGATAGTCCTGGGCAAAAGCAGCCAGACCGGTTGTTATAGCGAAAAAGGCAATACACCACATCAAACCTTTTTTGCGGCCGA
>DLME01000209.1:17264-22443 GCA_002479215.1 Syntrophaceae bacterium UBA7544 | reverse complement strand
ATTATCCTTTGAAAGTGAAATGGCTCTATCTAGGTCAACAACGTCATTCTGGGCAATCCGCTTTGCGGATTTTTATCTATCAGAACACCGACGTCGTAAACCTCCTTTATGTTCGCCGCGGTAATAACTTCCGCGGGTTTTCCTATAGCATAAATTTCCCCGGAGTAAAGCAAAATTATCCGGTCAGCATTTTGCGCGGCCAGATTGATGTCGTGGGTAACAAAAATTACCGTGAGTTGTTGAGCTGTGTTTAATTGCCTCAACAAAGTTAGAAACTGAAGTTGATGTTTCAGGTCTAAAAAAACGGTACTTTCATCCAGAAGCAGAACTTTCGGCTCTTGAGCCAGGGCGCGGGCAATCAAGACGCGCTGGCGNNCGTGAGTGACAAAAATTACCATAAGTTGTTGCACTGTGTTTAGCTGCCGCAGCAAAGCTAAAAACTGAGCCTGATGCTTCAGATCCAAAAAAACGGTGCTTTCATCCAAGAGCAGTATTTTCGGTTCCTGGGCCAGAGCGCGGGCAATCAAGACACGCTGGCGCTCTCCGGCGCTGAGCTCGTCAAAACGCCGGGTGGCAAAAGCCAGGGTATCCGTTTTTTCCATAGCTTCATGAACTATCCGGTAATCTTTTTTATCTTCAAAACGGTAATTGCTTAAATGTGGAAATCGTCCCATAAGCACAATCTCTTCCGCATAAAACGGAAAAATTACGGAAGTCTCCTGCGGCACGATAGCTACTTTTCTGGCAATTTCTTGCCGAGACCATTGTCCGGTATCTTTACCGTCAACAAGCATTTGCCCGGAATTGGGAAAGAGTGTGCCGTTAATAATTTTCAAAAGAGTTGTTTTACCGGAACCATTAGGGCCGATAATTGCCACAATTTGCGCCTCATCGATGGCAAAAGAAACATCTTCCATAACCGGTTTTGCGGCGTAACTGAAACTAATGTTTTCGGCATTGATTATAGGCATGGCTAAGGAGCCTTCCTTTTTAGAAGAAAAATGAAGTAAGGCGCGCCGCAGAGCGCCGTGATAACCCCGACAGGCAGTTCGGCCGGCGTTAAAACTACTCTGGCCAGAGTATCGGCAACAACCAAGAAGCAAGCGCCAAAGAGAGCGGCAGCCGGTAACAGCAAGCGGTGATCGGAACCGAAAACAAGGCGCATCAGGTGCGGCACCATAATGCCGACAAAGCCGATAATGCCGGCCAAGGATACAGCCACAGCGGTAATAAGAGAAGTTACAATCAACAGCCATTGTTTTGTGCGCTCTACGTTGACGCCTAAGTGCAGAGCCGTTTCTTCACCTTGCACAAGTAAGTTCAGTTTGCGCGCCTGCGCGTAAAGAAACACAAAACCGGCAATAAGGCAGAAAGCGGTCAAAGAAATTTCCTCCATGGAAGCCCTTGATAGATCGCCCATCAGCCAAAAAGTGATGCTGTGCAACTCCATACTATTAACAACAGAGAGGAAAAAGAGAATGGCCGCAGAAAAAAAGGCGTTCACAACAACACCGGAGAGTAAAAGCGAATTATCCAAAAGAGGGCCTCTGGTTCCTCCGGCCACAACAAACACCAAAAAAACCGTGGCCAGCGCTCCTAAGAAAGCCAAAAGCGGTATTCCTAAATAAAAAGAACCCGCGCCGGTAACTATTCCCACAATCGCCCCCAGTGCCGAGCCGCCCGATATGCCCAGCACGTAGGGATCAGCCAGCGGATTACGCAGCAATGCTTGGAAAATAACGCCACCTAAGGAAAGGGACGCGCCGACAATTCCCGCAAAAATAATCCGCGGCAGGCGCACCGAAAATATAATTAATTCCTCCTGAGAAGTTATGGCGAAATTCCCCTTAAGCGCCTTGGCCAGATAGCGCAATACATGATCAAAATCGATATGGACACTGCCGACACAAAGGGAAACAGCACCGATGACCAAAAAGACTATAGTCATCAGGGCGCTGATTTGCAGTACTCGTGACAAGGTTACGCGGCGGTAGATAGGCGGCTTCCTCCTCTGTTATCTTTATGTTTAACGGAGATTTGCATATTAAATTCTCTACTTCAATATGTTTTCCAAATATTTAATGTGCTTTTCATAAACCCGGGCTTCCTGTGCATATCTTTGATAATTTTCTAAATCTCGTAACAGTTCCTCTACTTTATTATCGGGAATATGCTTATTTATATTCTTGCCATTATCTCTGTATTTTAGATAGCAATAAGAATACACAGTTTTCTTATATTTTTTTTCCCTGATATGCACGGACCCCTTCGGAAGTTTTTCGAGAATGGACAAAAGAGACTTAAGCGAACTCTTATTTCTTTCGAGTTCTTTCTTGAGCATTCCTTCTATCAATCTATCTTTTTCCACCACATTCATGCCTGTAATATACTATATGTGGTGGAAAGATGCAAGAGCCATAAGTCAACGATAGGCATACGTATCTGCTCAATATTTACCGACAGGGGCAAGATAGATCGTAAATTCCTTTTCGCCGTCAACTCCGAGAAGCTGGTCGCACGCACTCTGATTATAGGCGGCAATCGCGCAGCATCCCGCATCAATACTCTGGCAGGCTAGATAGAGATTCTGGCAGACATGACCGGCATCAATGGCAATTACTTTGTGCGCGGCGAGATCATAGCGCCACTCCATCCGTGCCGGAATCGTCGTCCAGAAAAAGGTCACGGCAGAGGTGGCGATAAAGTTTTGGCCGAAGCAAGCAGCTGCCGCCTTGCGGCCGATGTTTTCATCAACCGCCAGTCGAGCAAGCTTTTCATCGAATGGCAAATAGCGGTAAAGACCGGCAGGCAGATTTTCAACCCGATTGATAACGAGATATGTTTCAAAAGCATGGCGCGCTCCCGCGGAAGGCACGGAACGTAGCGCGGATTCCGGACTCACCAAACAGCGGACACCTTGTGTCGCCCAGAGCAAAGCAGAGATTTCCTCCAGATTCAATGGATCGGGCTTGTATTGACGCACACTTTCCCGAAAGGCAATCGCTTCACCGACGGGCATTCTCCCTAAACGCGTCAGCGCTTCTCGACCATTAGGCAAATCAATTCTTGGCACATCGGCAGGACAGGGCTTTTGTAGAGGCGGAGCAGGCAGGTTTTGACTTTGATCTGTTTGCGAAAAATCAACTTGCTGCCGGATGGTATCCTTCAAAAAGAAACGGTTCGCTTCAAAATGCTTCTTTTGCATTTTATTTTCTCTATTCATCAGTCACTTCAACTGGTTTCGTAACATCAATAAACTTGTTACGATTCATACTCAGTTTTGAGCCCTTTGACATACTTATTCCTGTTTGCATGTTTTCAAAGATACAGTTCTTAATAGTTGCTGCGCTTCTCTCTAGTCTTATCCCGGTGCCACTTGCTTCTTTAGTTATATGATTATTTTCGTAAGCTCCATCGCTATCCCATGATTTTCTTGAACTGCTAATTATAGGGGAATTGAAGCTACTTATTATACGCTCGGTTGCAAATCCGCAGCTGTTACAGGGCATTGCACCATCACGCGATTTGATTGAACGCAATACTTCAGTAATCTTTCCACACTTCAAACATTTATATTCATAAAGTGGCATTAAATAGTCACTCCAATAATTTAAGGTAAACTGAAGACCGCATCCGCACTTTTCACATATGAGCCTTTCATATCAATCTCGCATCCATTTGCTAATAATCGTATTGTTCCATCCTTTTTAATCAGAATGCCTGTACCTTGAAACGCCATGTCGAGATACTGAAGTTCTAATCCATGCGGCGGCCTAGCCTCTACTTGAAGCATAACTTTATCCCGTTCTGTGCGCACTACAAATGAGGACCCAGATACTTGCAGATCCCATACGCCTGTGGCGCAAAACCACTCGTTTTGACGAATCTCAAGTTCAATCTTGCCAGTTCTACCAAAGAACTTCGCACTCAACCGTGGAGGTGCTTTAGGATCCTCTGGTGGCTCAAAAGAAAACCATTCTTCACCATTTCTTTTTCTAACGATGCAACGAATGTCGTTGAAAGAGTTGCTACCGACTTTTAATTCAAAGGGTGTTTTGAAATCGAAAGCATCCCTGGAGACACCCCGCACAAAAGTTATCGGCCTTCTACGAGCTTCTAGAACTTTATTTTTTGACAAGAATCCTCTTGTTACGCGATCGTGACAAGAGCCGCATAAGAGCGCAATTCTTTCTGGATCATGAGTAATAGCTTCGGAGAATGGGGGATCAATATGCTCATATTGAGTGATCGCCAAGCCGCAAATAACACATCCAAAGCCACATTGCTGGCGAACTTGACGACGAATCGATTCAGGAATATTTCTGTCTAACCCATGCTTATTTTTCATAATAATTAATACACGGACTTCGCTTTTCTCATTTCAACAAAAGCGTAACAAATCTAATTTCTTTGTAAAGAACAATTTGTAAGAAAATACGTATTCAAAAATTACAGAATTTCTTCTGGATTACGGCCTACGAGATTGTATCACAATGTCTGGGGGCTGTTCAAAAATGTTCAGATGCAAGGCGCGCAAAAATCCGAACCGCGAGGCGTATATTTACATACGTTGAGCGGTGCGGTTTGCAGCGCAACACAACAGATGAGCGTTTTTCAACAGCCCTTCCGTGTGTCATTTCATTTCCAGACAGTACTTATCAATTTTTTCCGGGGGAGCGAGGGGATAATCGCCGGTATAACAGGCCAGGCAAAAGCAGTCTTTATCCATGCCTGTTGCTTTAACCATGCCTTCTACCGTCAGGTAGTGCAGGGAATCCAGCCCGATGAATTCGGCAATGGCTTTTTCATTTCCCTTTTTCGCCGCGATCAGTTCTCCCTTGGAGGAAAAATCGATGCCATAGGGGCAGGGATAAATTGTCGGCGGACAGCTAATCGCCATATGTATTTCCTTCATCTTTATTCCCCGTAAATTCTGCACGCGATTGCGGCTGGTCGTACCGCGAATGATTGAGTCTTCAACAATCAAAACTTTTTTCCCGGCAAGCAGCGGCTTTACGGGATTTAATTTTACGCGCACACCGAAATCGCGCATGGGCTGTGTGGGCTGAATAAAGGTTCTGCCGACGTAATGATTACGAATCATGCCCATCTCGAAAGTAATGCCGCTTTCTTCAGCATAACCTAATGCGGCATAGTTTCCCGAATCGGGGAAAGGCAT
>DLME01000209.1:16927-17204 GCA_002479215.1 Syntrophaceae bacterium UBA7544 | reverse complement strand
TTTCCCGAATCGGGGAAAGGCATAACAATCTCCACATCCGGCTTGTATTCGCGCGCCAATTCGTGCCCCAATCTTTTGCGGCACAAATAAACGTTTTGACCGAAAATCTGGCTGTCGGGACGGGCAAAATAAATCAACTCAAAAATACAGTGGCACGGTTTGACTTTGGGAAGAGGGTTTAAACTTTTATAACCATTCTCATCAATGATAATAATTTCACCGGGGTTGACGTCGCGAATATATTGGGCGCCTACCAAATCAAAAGCGCAGGTTTCCG
>DLME01000209.1:411-16877 GCA_002479215.1 Syntrophaceae bacterium UBA7544 | reverse complement strand
TCAAAAGCGCAGGTTTCCGAGGCGACAACCCAACTGCCGTTGAGCTTTCCCAGCGCCAGAGGCCGAAACCCACGCGGATCGCGGGCGGCAATAATTTTATCTCTCGTCAGCATAATGAGGCAGTAAGCGCCTTCCACGCGGGAGAGGGCGACAGTCAATGCCTTTTCCAAACCGTTTTTTAAATGCGGCGCCATGAGATGAATGATTATTTCGCTATCCATTGTGGATTGAAAAATAGAACCGCTGTTTTCCAGCTCTTCACGCAATTTTTGCGCGTTGATAATATTGCCGTTATGCGCCAAAGCATAATACTCATCGGCAAAATGAACTAAAAAGGGTTGGGCATTGGAAAGAGTGGAAGAACCGGTTGTGGAATAGCGGACATGCCCGATGGCCAATTTACCCACAAGTTTTTGCAGAGTTGCTTCTTTGAATACCTCGGAAGCGAGACCCATACCCTTGTGTTCCGAAACATTACAACCGTCGGAGCTGACGATGCCGGCGGATTCCTGACCGCGATGCTGTAAGGCAAAAAGGCCAAAAAAGGTTACTCTCGCCGCATCCTCATGGCCGTAAATGGCAAACAACCCGCATTCTTCGCGGGGACGGCCGGATTCATCTGATTTTTTTTCGAACAAAGATGACATATAATTTCTCTTTCTATCTTTTTTGATATTCCTGCAATGAACAAACCTGCCAATTCTCACCTTTTATTGCTGATACCGCTTCGCACAGGGCGCGTGCGCCCGCGATGGTCGTGGTGTAAAGAATATTATAAATAAGCGCGCCACGCCTGATATGATAAGCATCCCGCGAAGATTTACGGCCCATGCTGGTATTAATTACCATTTGGATATCGCCGTTTTTAATGTAGTCCACAATATGCGGCCGCCCTTCACTGAGTTTAAGAACCACGCCGGCTTCAACGCCATGATCCTTTAAGTATTTGGCTGTGCCTTTCGTAGCTATTATTTTAAAACCCATGTTCTGAAAAGACTCCGCCACCGATACAATCTTATCCTTATGATAATCATTAACGCTGATAAAGATAGTGCCTTTTGTCGGCATTTTGAATCCTGCCGCCATTTGCGATTTGGCAAAGGCCAGACCAAAAGAGTGATCTATCCCCATAACTTCGCCGGTAGATTTCATTTCCGGCCCTAATAAAATATCAACATCAGGGAAACGATTAAAGGGGAAAACAGCTTCTTTGACTGAGACATATTTAGGTTCCGGCGCTACTGTAAATCCCAACTCTTTTAAAGATTTACCCAGCATAACTTTGGTGGCAAGTTTGGCCAAAGGCACGCCGATCGCTTTGCTGACAAAAGGAATGGTGCGTGACGCGCGGGGATTGACTTCCAGCACATACAACTTGCCGTCTTTAATGGCATACTGAATATTCATGAGGCCGACGACATTTAATTCCTGCGCCAGCATTTTTGTCTGCTTTTTAATCAGATCCAAAAGAGGAGCGGAAATTGTCATGGGCGGCAAAATACAGGCGCTGTCCCCCGAATGGATTCCCGCTTCTTCGATATGTTCCATGATGCCGGCCACAACTGTAGTCCGGCCGTCGCTGATCGCGTCCACGTCTATTTCTATGGCATCCTCTAAAAATTTATCAATAAGAATGGGATACTCGGGAGAAATAAGTAACGCCCTTTCCATGAAGGCGCTGAGCGTTTCCGCATCATATACTATTTCCATAGAACGGCCACCCAATACGTAAGATGGCCGCACCAGTACCGGATAGCCGATGCGTTCGGCGGCCTGCAACGCTTTCCCCACATCTCTGGCCGTATCATTATCGGGCTGATTGAGGTTCAGTTTGCGGACAATTTCCTGAAAACGGTTACGATCCTCCGCCCGATCAATAGAATCGGGGGATGTTCCCATTATTTTTATTCCGGCCGCCTCTAATCCCTTGGCTAAATTAAGAGGCGTCTGGCCGCCAAACTGAGCAATTACTCCCTCGGGCTTTTCTGTCCGCAGAATGTGTAAAACATCTTCCAGCGTTACCGGTTCAAAAAAAAGTTTATCGGACGTGTCATAATCGGTGCTGACCGTTTCGGGATTGGAGTTGATCATGATACTTTCGCAGCCCTCTTCCCGCAAGGCAAACGACGCATGGACGCAGCAGTAATCAAACTCGATCCCCTGGCCGATACGATTGGGGCCGCCGCCGATAATCGCGACTTTCCTTTTAGCGGATGGCCGGGTTTCGTTTTCCGTTTCGTAAGTGGAATAGTAATAAGGCGTATAGGCTTCAAATTCCGCCGCGCAGGTATCGACAAGCTTATATACCGGGATAATTTTTTCACGCTCGCGCCACTGACGAATTCCCAACTCCGTCATTTTCCAAAAAGAAGCCAGCGCCCTATCAGCAAAACCTATTTTCTTTGCTTCTCTGAGCAGCTCCACGGATGGAGCAGAATTTTTCAGTTCTTCTTCCGCGTCCACGATTTCTTTGATTTGATGCAAAAACCAGGGATCAATTTTTGTTAATTGATAGAGTTCATCAATCGACATCCCGTTTTTCATAGCCGCCGCAATATAAAAAAGCCGCAGCGAGTTAGGTTTAATTAGTTTGCCTTTCAGGAAATCCTTTTTATCCTTTATATCTTCCGGCAGAGCCTGACCCAGGCCGAAACGCCCGATTTCCAGGGAACGAATTGCCTTTTGCAGCGCTTCTTTGAAAGTGCGGCCGATAGCCATGGTCTCGCCGACGGATTTCATTGATGTAGTTAAAAAATCGTCGGCTTGAGGAAATTTTTCAAACGTCCAGCGGGGAATTTTCACGACGCAGTAATCGATCGTCGGCTCAAAAGAAGCCATCGTCTCGCGGGTAATGTCGTTGGGAATCTCATCCAGCGTATAGCCGACAGCAAGTTTCGCGGCTATTTTGGCAATAGGAAAGCCTGTGGCTTTCGAGGCCAGCGCGGATGAACGTGAAACACGGGGATTCATTTCGATTACAACCAATTCACCGGTATGCGGATGCACGGCAAACTGGACATTGGACCCACCTGTCTCCACGCCTATTTCCCGCATGATGGCGATGGCGGCATCCCGCATGATCTGATATTCCTTATCAGTCAGAGTTTGCGCCGGCGCGACAGTAATCGATTCACCGGTATGCACTCCCATCGCGTCGAAATTTTCAATGGAACAAATGATGACGACGTTATCGGCCTTGTCGCGCATTACTTCCAGTTCATATTCCTTCCATCCCAAGACCGATTCTTCGATCATAACTTCCGAAATCATACTGGCATCCAAGCCGCCTTTGGCGATTTCCATCAGCTCTTCGCGGTTATAAGCCACACCGCTGCCGGTTCCGCCCAGCGTAAAGGAAGGCCGTATAATAAGGGGAAATCCAATTTCATCGCCAATTTTTAAAACATCACTCATGGAGCGGGCAAAGCCGCTCTTCGGTATACGCAAGCCGATGTTTTCCATCGCGTGCCGGAATTTTTCGCGGTCCTCCGCTTTATGGATTACTTCCAGCGACGCGCCGATCATTTCCACGTTGTATTTTTTAAGAACACCGCTTTCGGCGAGCGCTACGGCTGTGTTCAACCCTGTTTGTCCGCCTACAGTGGGAAGCAGTGCATCCGGCCGCTCACGGGCAATGATCTTTTCCACCGCTTCGGCTGTAATGGGTTCGATGTAGGTTCTATCGGCCATTTCCGGATCGGTCATAATTGTAGCCGGATTGCTGTTGATTAAAACAACCTTGTAGCCTTCTTCCCGCAAAGCTTTACAGGCTTGAGTTCCGGAGTAATCAAATTCGCAGGCCTGGCTGATGATAATCGGCCCTGAACCGATAAGCAGAATTTTTTTTAAATCTTTTCGTTTTGGCACTACTTTTACTCTTTAAATGTATTTTATCCCGTTAGAAATTTTACCCGCCTCTATACGATTTTGGCTACCGATTAGGACGATTCACACGTAGGATTCAAATATTCCGTATGAATTTCTAACGGGATTTACTCCCACTCAATCGTGCTGGGCGGCTTGGAGCTGATATCGTAAACAACACGGTTTACACCACGCACTTCATTAATAATGCGATTGGAAATACGCGCCAAAAAATCATGCGGCAGATGCGCCCAGTCGGCCGTCATGGCGTCGTCACTGGTTACCGCGCGGATAGCCAGAATATTTTCATAGGTACGTTGATCCCCCATTATCCCCACACTCTTCAGGGGCAGCAGGATGGCAAAAGATTGCCAAAGTTTGTAATAAAGGTTATTCGCGCGGATTTCTTCGAGCAGAATCGTATCTGCCTTACGCAATACCGACAATCTCTGCGCGGTAACTTCGCCAATAATGCGAATAGCCAGGCCGGGACCCGGAAACGGCTGTCGCCAGACTACGTCATCAGCCAGACCCAACTCTTTTCCCAGAAGCCGTACTTCATCTTTAAAAAGATGCTTAAGCGGTTCGATGAGTTTTAAATTCATTTTTTTCGGCAGGCCGCCGACGTTATGGTGCGATTTGATGACAGCGCTGGGACCGCCGAAAGCAGAACGCGATTCGATTAAATCGGGATAAAGAGTGCCCTGCGCTAGAAATTTCACGTTTTTTATTTTATGGGCCTCGCAGTCAAAAACCTCTATAAAAGTACGGCCGATTATCTTGCGTTTCTTTTCCGGATCGGTCACTCCCTTCAATCGCCGGAGAAACAGCTTCCCGGAACGCGCAAAACGCAAATTTATGTGCAAATGTTTTTTAAACATTTTTATTACACGCCTGGTTTCGTTTTCGCGTAAAACGCCGTTATCTACAAAAACGCAGGTTAAGTTTTTGCCGACTGCCTTGTGCAGTAAAACGGCGGCCACTGAAGAATCAACTCCACCGGAAAGGCCCAATATTACTTTGTTCGAGCCAACCTGATTTCTTATCTCCTCAATGACACGATTGGCAAATGATTTCATCGACCAGGTTTTTTTACAGCCGCAAACATCAAATAAAAAGTTAGCTAAGATTTTTCTTCCGGAATGGGTATGGACTACTTCCGGATGGAATTGCAAGCCATAAAAGTGGTTTTGGGAATCTTCAGCCGCCGCTACGAGCGTATTTTCCGTGGAGGCGGTAATGACAAATCCAGCAGGCAGTTTGCCAATCTTGTCGCCATGGCTCATCCAGCATTGAGTTTTTTTATCAATACCTTTAAAAATTCCCTTTTTCTTTTTTACTAAAAGCTCGGCAAAGCCATATTCCCGTTTTGCGGCCTGCTCCACTCGCCCGCCTAAAGCGTCAACCATGTATTGAAGGCCGTAACAAATGCCCAGTATCGGAATGCCGAGTTTAAATATACCGCTGTCCACCCGCGGCGCGCTCTTACTGTAAATGCTTGCCGGTCCGCCCGACAGGATTATTCCTTCCGGATTTATTGACTTGATTGCGGAAAGATGGATACCCGGCGGTTCGATTTGGCAATATACATGGTGCTCTCGCACTCGACGGGCAATCAGCTGATTGTATTGTGATCCAAAATCAATTATTAAAATCACGCGGTTTTCCGCCTTTTTTTCCGCAGCATTTGAACAAACTGCATAAACAAATAATCCGTATCATGTGGACCGGGCGATGCTTCCGGATGATATTGCACGCTCATGGTCAAAGGCATTTTCATGCCTTCGGAGGTTGCATCATTTAAATTATCGAAGGTTTTTTTCGCTTTATTTTTTACCGATTCAGGCACAACGACAAAACCGTGATTTTGAGACGTGATTTCAATACGCCCCGTATCCATATTTTTTACCGGCTGATTAATGCCGTGATGACCAAATTTCAACTTGCTGGTATAGCCGCCAATTGCCTGACCGATTATTTGATGTCCCAAACAAATACCGAATATAGGAAGCTTCCCGACCAAGGCGCGAGAAGTCTCCACAATATAAGGAAGGGCCGCCGGATCGCCGGGACCATTGGAAAGTAAGACACCGTCGGGTTTATAGGACATAATATCCGCACCGGTAGAAGAAGCGGGAACAACAATTACTTCACAGCCGTTTTTTTCTAAAAGCCTTAAAATATTGTATTTAACGCCGCAATCAAGCACGACAACCCGCAATTTTTTGCCAGGCTTTGTAACGGAAATTTTACCCCTATGAGCTGTGCCATTTTTCCATAGATAAGGTTTGGTGCAACTTACTTCGCGGACTAAATCACGTCCGACAAGTCCGGGATATGCCTTCACCTGCTTAAGAAGCAAGTCAATATCTTTTGTCTTTGTGGAAATGATGCCTTTCATGGCGCCGGAAAGACGCAGGCGGCGTGTCAGGGCACGGGTATCGATTCCCTCTATGCCGATTTTCCCGTGTTCTTCCAGAAATGATTTCAAGCTTTGGCGCATCCGCCAGTTGCTGGGATTGGGCTGGTATTCTTTAACGATGAATCCTTCCAGATGAATACCGGACGATTCCATATCCTCTTCATTAATGCCATAATTGCCGACCAGAGGATAGGTCATTGTCACAATCTGACCTTTATATGAAGGATCGGTAATGACTTCCTGATAGCCGGTCATACCCGTATTAAAAACGACCTCGCCCATGGTTTCGCCGTTTCCCGCGAAGGCAAAACCTTCAAAAACACCGCCGTCTTCCAGGACAAGCAATGCTCTTAGCTCTTTATTTAACAAGGGCATTTAAATCTTATCTCCCGACTAAACCAACATCCGGAGTCTTTTCCAGACCAATCAAGACTATATTTGGACCAAAAAGGAAAGGAGTTGACGAATAATTGGTTCTGGATATTAGGAAGCTCCCTTTATTGCACCTTACATGACGAAGCTTCTTAACTTTTTTTTCCGGCTTCGTCAATTATTAAAGCATGGGTAAATAGAGATTAATTCCATATCGGCTGATATAAGTATCGAGATTGCCGGCCGTAGTGTCAGAATCTCATGAAAATGCATCGCCCTTGGAGATATCCAGAAATGAGCCTTTAATTAATTAGCTGATGAACAGCGTTTCTGAGAATTTAGGCAGCGGCCATAATTCGTCATCGACCAGATTTTCCAGCTCGTCAACATATTCGCGAAGTTCGTCCATTTTGGTTTTTACTTTGTTGCAAAGTATATCCACTTTTTTCGATTCATCATGGATTAAAGATACCGATTCAACTTGGGAAAGGATTTCTGATTTCTTTATTAGTCGAATAGATTTTATTAAGCAGCTCTAAAATGAGAGAAAAACCTTTGCTTCTATGAGAAGACTTTAATTTGATTTTAAAGCTTATAATAGGATTAAAGGTTCTCGGGCTTCAAGGATTCAAATAAGGCTATTATCTTTTCATTTGACCCCTTGAACCTTCGTATCCTTGACCCACCAAGCCGCCATCGGCTAAAGCCCGATGGCGGCTTGGTGGGTTTATTCTATTAAATATCGTAATAAAGCATGAACTCATACGGATGCGGCCGCAAGTCCATTGCCTCAACCTCATTCACCATCTTGTAGTCAATCCATGTATCAATGACATCCTGGGTGAATACATCTCCCTTAAGCAGGAAAGCGTGATCCTTCTTCAGGGCATTCAGGGCATCACGCAGGGAACCGGGCGTCTTGGCTACTTTGATTGCCTCTTCCGGCGGAAGATCATAGATGTTCTTATCTAAAGGTTTACCCGGGTCGATCTTATTCTGAATGCCATCCACCGCTGCCATCATAATCGCTGAGAAAGCCAGGTAAGGATTACAGGCAGGATCAGGACAGCGGAATTCCAGTCGTTTTGTCTTGGGTGAGGTGCTATACATGGGAATGCGCACTGCGGCACTGCGGTTGCGCTGTGAATATGCCAAGTTGACCGGGGCTTCATAACCTGGTACCAGGCGTTTGTAACTGTTAGTTGTCGGGCTGGTCAAGGCCAATAACGCCGGGGCATGTTTAAGGATTCCTCCGATAGCATACATGGCCATCTGAGAAAGCCCGGCATATCCGTTGCCGGCAAATAAGTTCTTACCGCCCTTCCATAAAGATATGTGGACATGCATACCGCTGCCATTATCGCCGAATAGCGGCTTCGGCATAAACGTTACCGTCTTATTGAACTTCTTGGCAGTGTTCTTGAGGATGTATTTGTATTTCAAGAGGTTATCCGCCATTTCTACCAGAGGTGAAAACTTCATATCAATTTCAGCCTGTCCGGCAGTAGCGACTTCATGATGCTGAGCCTCAATCTCAATCCCGATGTTTTCAAGAGCTATAGCCATTTCACTGCGCAAGTCCATCAGGCTGTCGGTAGGCGGCACAGGGAAATACCCCTCTTTATGGCGGACCTTATAGCCCAGGTTTGGATTCTCAACCCTGCCGCTGTTCCAGATACCTTCTACGCTGTCTATATGATAGTAGCCCTCATTGGTCCTCTGATCATAACGTATGTCATCGAAGATAAAGAATTCCGCCTCTGGCCCAAAATAAGCTGTATCGGCCAGGCCAAGCTTCTTAAGATATTTTTCCGCTTTTCTTGCTATGTTGCGGGGGTCTCTGGTGTAATCGGCACCGGTAACAGGATCCTGGATGTTGCATATCATAACCAGGGTCTTAACGGCAGTAAAGGGATCAATAAATGCAGTGGAAGGCACCGGCATGATAAGCATATCAGATTCATTAATCGCCTGCCAGCCGCGGATTGATGAACCGTCAAATCCCAGCCCCTGGGTAAACACATCTTCATCAATCTGACTTATAGGATAGCTGCAATGCTGCCAAATTCCGGGGAAATCCATGAATCGCAGATCAACTATCTTCACATTTTCCTTCTTAATTAATTCCAGAACATCCTTAGGTGTTTTTATCGCGGCCATAATACTCTCTCCTTTGTGCTAAATTTTTTTTATCCGATAATTAATAATATCATTATAAACATTTTATGCGCTGATACACCAGATCAGAATTCCATAACTTACTATAAAATAGCCTGCGGATATAACAGCAACAGCTATGCCAATTCCCATCTGATAGGTAAAATAAAAAAATCAATAAAACAATTGATATTTATTGATCTTTACTATAAATAAGACAAACTTTAAGTTCTCATAGAGAACAATTTTGTATTGTCAATAACGACAAAGAACAATATTGTAACAATTTATTCGGCGATTATTTCTTGATTTGACTTCTCGAACTTAATTGACTCAGTATAAAGTTTTTTATTGTATATTAGGCAAATTATTTTTGTTGTTCTATTGTTGGCAACTTCAACTATCCCTTGGTTTCTATTGAATATAGAATCCATTTGGGGGTTATTTTGCTCACATTTTTTGTTGGCATTTATATTGCTTTATAACCCTCGCTGCAATATATATTTTTCGTGTTGCGCTGAGAACAAAAAAATCTGAATATTATAGTTATGGAAGAGATATATAGAATATGAAACTGGCTGAGGAATTCAAGAAAATTGCGGGCGATATAAAAATTATCGATAAAGACGAAGAAAAAGAAATGTACAGCCATGATATGGGTGATGTTCCTACGATCATGACCAAAATTTTGTTTCAAATACAACCTGATTTTGTCGTTCAGCCGAAAAACGCCGAAGAAATAAAAAAAGTTTTGGCATTTGCCACCGAAAAAAAAATACCGGTTATCCCCAGGGGCGCGGCATCGTGGGGATTTGGGGGAGTAATTCCGACAAATGCGGGAATAGTTATTGATTTGTCCCCTTTTCGAAAAATCCTTTATCTCAACAAAGCGCAAAAGACCATAACTGTAGAAGCAGGAGCAAGATGGAGCGATATTGACATTCTGGCCAAAAAAGAAGGTTTATGTCTGATGACGTATCCATCGAGTAAGTTTTCTACAGTCGCCGGTTGGATTGCCACAGGTGGTTACGGCATTAACAGTTTTCGCTATGGCCACTTATCCAACCAAATTGACTCGATGACGGTCATAACACCATCCGGTCAGTCTAAAAAGCTTAATCCCAGTGATCCTGAGTTCAATTACTTCGTTTCTACGGAAGGTGAGTTTGGAATCATTGTTGAAGTAAACCTCAAATTACGTGATGTTCCTCAGGCGTCCTATTCGCATCTGTTCTATTTTGAAAGTGACAAAGAAGCTTTCATGTTCATTGAAAAAATCATCAAAGCAGGACAGGCAGATGCACTGAAGCCTAATGCAATCCGTTTTCTTGATGAGAATCACTTAAATGACATCAATGAAATTATGCATTCGAAGGTATTTAAAAAGAGTGCGGGAGTGTTGATGGAATTTAGCAGCTCTGAAGAAGATAAAAAGTTTTCAACAATCATAGGGCAAAGCGGTAATCTCGAAGAAGCGCCTCGCTATGTTGCCAGTTATTTATGGAATGAGCGGCTTTTTGGCATGAAGACAAAGCGCCTCGGACCATCAATTCTGAGCAGTGAAAGTATTATACCCATAGGGTCGGCTGCGGGATTTATTGAAAAAGCAAAAAAACTGGGAGCCAATTTTGGCGTGGAAATATTCATTGATTCTCAGATTATTGATACTAAAATGGCTCTGATCATGACCAATTATCTTTGCGATTCCAGAAAGTTTAAATATTATATCGACTTACCATTGGCGATGATGCTTATCAAGACGGCTGTTTCTATGGGAGCAGAACCGTATGGATTAGGTATTTGGAATGCAGGCTTTTTTAATTATCTATACGACAGCGAAAAGAAACAAAAACTTCTGGCATACAAAGCTAAGGTTGATCCGAATAATATCATGAATCCGGGTAAGTTTTTCGGTATCAAATCAAAATTTTTCAATATTCCGGCGGTCGTTTTTCGTCCGTCCATTTTTAGCTTTTCCATAAAGATACTGATCTTGCTGTCACCAGTTATTGGGAAAATTGCAATACTGCTTATGGGCAAGGATAAGAAAATCGACAGTCTCGATTTTGAGCTGACTACTCATGCCTGTGCCAAATGCGGAAACTGCATTGCCGTATGTCCGGCTTATCTTGTTACGGGAAATGAAGCTCTGACGGCAAAAGGCAAAATCGCTCTGGCGAAAAAGATTATTGAGGGTAAAAACGTTACGCAGGAAGAAGTGGAAAATGTATTTATGTGCATGCATTGCAAGGCCTGCGAAGAAATATGCCAAACTAATCTTGAGCTGATGATGCTCTGGGATGCACTGGAAAAAAGGATTGAGGGGAAATTCGGTCGCCCCGAAGATAAAATTGACGAATTTCTTAAAGAGGTTGACGTTAGCAAGGATTACTGGGAGATGGTAGAGCGAAATAACTGAATCGACGGTAATAACTTTATTATTTAAACGATGAGTTAAGAACTATGCCAAAGAAATATCATATTAATTCTAAAGTAACGCCGCTTAATCTGGATTATGTATTCAAATTTAATATTGAGCGGGGGGAAAACTGCATTAATTGCGGCAAGTGTACAAAGGTGTGCATTTACGAGGCGCATAAGCGACGTAAAGATGACCCGCGAAAAATGGCCGATCCCAACACTGTAGTCTGCAGAAACTGTTTTAGGTGCATTCAAGAATGTCCAAGAGGAGCACTGGAAAAATCTCTGGACAAGGACTTTTTGAATATCGGTGGTTCATACTGGAAATCTGATATATTTATTACCTTATGGAAGCAGGCAGAGGACGGCAAGGTTCCTGTTACCGGTGCCGGTTACAGAGGGCCGTTTACCGGATCAGGGTTTGACGGTATGTGGACCGACATGTCCGAAATTGTCCGGCCGACGCGCGACGGAATTCATGGGCGGGAATATATCAACACATCCGTCGAACTGGGCCGGAAACTCAATCACCTGACGTTTGATGAAAAAGGCAAATTGTTATCGAAAGTTCATGATACGGTTGATATTCCGATCCCCATAATCTTTGATCTTCCACCAGATAATCTAAGCCCGAATGTAAAGGCCGCATTAGTAAAAGCAGCTGTAGAGCTCAACACATGTATTGTTTTGCCTGCGGGTGATATTGCGTCTGATAGAAAAAAATACATTAAAAACATCATCCCTTTAATTTCTCATAAAGAAATCGACAAGCATCAGGGATTGATTAAAAATACAAGAATTGTGGCCATTGAGTATGCCGATGAACTGCTGAGTAATTTCCCGGCAGCAAAAGATAAAATTAAAAAAATAAGTAATGCCCTTACGATCATTCGAATTCCGGCAACGAAATCCGTGGAAACCATTGTTTCCAAGCTTACGCAAAATGGCGCTGAGATTATTCATATCGTAGCCGATTACCGCGGTAGGGAAGTTAATGGTTCAACTGATTACAATCGTCGGCTCCTCAAGGATATTATCCGTGCTGTTCATCTCAAGCTAATTGATGACAGGATTCGCGATGAGGTTACGATTATTGCCTCCGGAGGTATTGCCATGGCCGAGCATGTGCCCAAAGCAATGATCTGCGGTGCGGATTTAACAGCCGTAGATTTACCGTTGCTTATTGCGCTTGGTGCCCGCCTGTATGAAGAACCGGAAAAACTACTTATTATCCCCGAAGGACTGGAAAAAATTCCGGTACGAACTTTAACGCAGAGGATTATTAACCTTATGGGTGCATGGCATTCGCAGCTTTTGGAGGTAATGGGCGCCATGGGTATTCGTGAGGCACGCCGTCTGCGCGGTGAATCTGGAAGAGCAATCTTCTTTGAAGAAATTGATAATGATACCTTTGGAAAATTATTTAAAAAAAGAGAAACAGTAAACGTATGAAACCACCTTCGGCTGTAAAAATTAAAAAGATGCCTTCGCGATTCAAGCACCAAGTGGCAAAATATAAAGTCACCAGGTCTAACACGTGTATCAACTGCGGTACTTGCGCCAAATCATGCCCCTACGGAGTTCATGAAAGGGTTGAAGGGCATAACCGGGTGAGACCACCGATTAACTATAAATGCATCGGCTTCGAATGCCAAAACAACGATTTTTACTGCGTTGCCAAGTGTCCACGCAAAGCATTGAGCCTCTCCCTGAATCCCATGTATGAAACACTGGGAGATTATCGCTGGACAGCGGACATGATTACCGCGACCTGGATCATGGCGGAAACCGGCTATCCGCCGGAGCGAAAGGATCTTGAATATAATATCGGCAATTCCGGCGGCGGCTTCGACAAGCTGCGGTTTAAATTTCCTCCCGGCCGGCCCAAAATTGATAAGTTGGAAATCTCCACGGAAATTACGCTGAACCGCAGAAATGATGGCCGGGCAAACATTGTCATTTCCACGCCCGTCTATGGCGGCGGGATGTCCTTCGGTTCGGTAAGCCTGCCCACCATGCTTTCCAAAGCACGCAATGCTACGATATGGAATACCTTTACCTGTACCGGTGAGGGAGGATACCCGGAAATGCTTCAACCCTATGACCACAACGTTATTACTCAAGTGGCAACCGGTCTGTTTGGTGTACGTGAAGAAACAATACAGCGGGTGAGAATAGTGGAATTTAAGTACGCTCAAGGTGCAAAGCCGGGACTTGGCGGTCATCTCCTGGGAGAAAAAAATACGGAAAGCGTTGCCCGAATGCGCGAAGCAGTCCAGGGTACCTCGTTGTTTTCGCCTTTTCCGTTTCACTCGGTGTATTCCATCGAAGATCACAAGAAGCACATTGACTGGATCAAAGAAATCAATCCCCAGGCCTTGGTCTCTGTTAAAGTTTCTACTCCTAATGATGTAGACATGGTTGCCGTCGGTTCGTACTATGCCGGCGCGCATATTATTCATATTGACGGCGGTTACGGTGGTACCGGCGCGGCACCAGACATTGCCAAGAAGAATATTGCCATGCCGATAGAATATGCCATAATAAAAGTTCATAATTTTTTAAAGGAAGAAGGTGCCCGGGAAGCAATGACGCTCATTGCATCAGGCGGTATACGGACTGCTCATGACCTGGCCAAAGCAATTTGCCTGGGTGCAGATGGCGCGGTCATCGGCACAGCGGAATTGGTCTCGCTGGAATGTGTCCGTTGCGGAAACTGCGAGTCGGGACGCGGCTGCGCCCGTGGTATTGCCTCAACTGATTCTGAGCTTTCCGCCCTCTTTGGGGAAGAATGGGCTACACAACGCCTTGTTAATATGTACCATGCCTGGAATGTCCAGCTTGTGGAAATCCTCCAGAAGTTCGGTATGAGAAGCGTCAGAGAGCTTGTTGGTCGGACGGATTTGCTGGAGCACATAGATTATAGCGCGCCCCGTTAGAGCAGCGGGCGTTTTGCGATTTCAGATGGCGGCATTAAACAGCCGGCTGTCTTACAGGATTTTAATCCCCAACAGGAGTTGGGACTTTCTCTAACGAGGTAAATAAATCCCGTTAGAAATTCATGAGAAATATTATTTCTAACGGGATAAAGCGGAGTTTGCTAATAATGGATAATGTTGAAAAAATGATTAAGTCACGTGCTGAACTTTGCAGCCAGGTGCCGCCTTTAAGTCCGAACACTGAAGAAGAAGGCGGCTGCGGCGTCACCGGTTTTATCTGTTCTATTCCGGTAACCGGGAAAAATATCTTCGAGCCATCCGTGCAGATGCACAACAGGGGTAATGGAAAAGGCGGCGGCATCGGGGCCGTCGGGTTTATTCCTGAAGCACTGGGTGTTTCTAAACAGGTGCTGGAAGAAGATTACATGTTGCACATTGCTCTCC
Organism: Syntrophaceae bacterium UBA7544; assembly: GCA_002479215.1. Taxonomy (GTDB): domain Bacteria; phylum Desulfobacterota; class Syntrophia; order Syntrophales; family Smithellaceae; genus UBA4810. Next base: position 2,258 of record DLME01000209.1, on the reverse strand, counting down.
TTGATGCAAGCGTGTATGAGGAGCTGGAAAATACATTCATCAAACCTAATTTTAAGATTGATAAATCGGAAAAACTCGCCACAATTGACGACTATCGCAGTATCGGATTGGATGTCCGGCCTCCGGATGTCATGCGTTATTTCGTCCGCGTCAGGGATGACGTACTGGATAAATTCATTAAGGACAATAAATTTTCCTCTATGGACAGGCGGGATGCCGAGGATGAATTTGTCTACCAGAACAGCTTTAAGATTAACACGCACTATTACGCATCTCTTGGCGAAAAAAAAGCATTTGTCATGTCCCACGGCAGGAACATGATGATCCTGAAAATCGTGGGATATGCGGAAAATGTTGTAAAATATTATAAACTGGAAGATTTCAAAGCATATGCGTGGCTTGCCCATCAGCGATATCCCACCCGTGGCCGTGTTTGGCATCCTGGCGGTTGCCATCCATTCAGCGCTCTCAATGAAGCGCTGGTGCATAATGGCGATTTTGCCAACTATCAGTCCGTCTTAGAATATCTTAAACAACGAAATTACTACCCACTATTTCTTACAGATACCGAGGAAGCGGCTCTTCTGCTTGATTTGTGGAGCAGGGTATATAAATATCCGCTGGAATACTTGATCGAGGCTATGGCGCCGACCTCAGAAATGGATTTTGATATGCTTCCGGCTGAAAAGCAGAAGCTTTATAAAGCCATTCAAACGAATCACGTCAATTCTTCGCCTGATGGGCCGTGGTTCTTTATCATTGCCAGAAATGACGTTAGAAACGACCAATTCCAGCTAATCGGCATTACTGATACGGCTATGCTTCGTCCTCAAGTGTTTGCCCTACAGGAAGGGGATGTCCAAATCGGCCTGATTTGTTCGGAAAAGCAGGCCATTGATGCGACATTGATTTCGCTGGAGCGGGAAGATCCGCGTTTCGGGCCCATTGCCGACAAATATTGGAATGCCCGCGGCGGCAGTTATACCGACGGCGGCGCTTTTATCTTCAGCCTGAAAGATGCGGCAGATGGTAAAAAGCTTATTTGTACCGACAAATTCGGAAAAGTAATTAAAACCCCGAAAGGCAAATCCGCCTGTGATACAGCGAAAAAGATAACAGTTACAGAAGATTACAAGTCTATAGAAGGAGAGATTGCTGTTTTATTTACTGAAAATGATTATGCGGTTGTTGCTGATAAATTGTTTACATATGTAAAGGACAGTATTGGCAATTTTAACCCCGATAAGCTCAGATTCTGCATTGAGACAATCAAGAGTTACGCGCTAAGAAGTGACAGAGGCAAACAAGCAGCGATCACCGCATTAACGCTTTTGACTGATCGAAGATTCAATACCGGTTCGATAAAAAGACGCTCCCTGCTCCATGTTGCAAAGATAGCTCTGGATGAGATTTTTGACTCCATTCCATTGATTACAGAAATGTCTCAATCACGATTCAGCCGCATCAATTATGCCAGTCGTGATCAACTTCGTGCGCCGAAAAATAATGAGAAAATTCTGATTATTGATGCCGGACAATTTGAACCGGAAGGCGACAATTGCGATGCGGTAATGATGGTGAAGGCCTTTAAATTCGGCTGGAAGCATTTTATTGTTTACAAATATCGCGGCCAGAGATTTACCGGCTGTGGTTTGGGCCCGGCAACTCAGGGGGTAAGAATTGATGTCTACGGCGCTTCCGGTGACTATCTGGCATCAGGCATTGACGGTATGGAGATTTATGTTCACGGCAATGCTCAGGACCAGCTATGCCAGATTATGAAAGATGGAAAGCTCGTGGTGTTTGGCGATGTCGGCCAGACATTCATGTACGGCGCCAAAGGCGGC
>DLME01000209.1:0-361 GCA_002479215.1 Syntrophaceae bacterium UBA7544 | reverse complement strand
TCATGTACGGCGCCAAAGGCGGCTCTGCTTATATTATGGGCAACGCAGCGGGAAGACCTCTAATTAATGCTGTCGGCAAGCCGCGCGTTGTGATTAACGGCACCGCTCTGGACTACTTGGCTGAATCTTTTATGGCGGGTGATCCTCTCAACGGCGGCGGTTTTGTAATTCTCAACGGCATCGGCTTTGACGACGAGAACGGAGAGATTCGCGAATATGATTCGCCGTACCCCGGTTCGAATATATTTTCTCTTGCTTCCGGCGGGGCGATTTATGTCCGTGATCCGCACAGAAAACTTGTTGATGAACAGCTCAATGGGGGAGAGTTTGCCGAGATTACCGATGCCGACTGGAAACTGAT
>DLME01000120.1 GCA_002479215.1 Syntrophaceae bacterium UBA7544 | reverse complement strand
AATGCCGTAATCGTTTGGAGGAATATTATAGACAGCTTCGAAAGAAAATCGGGAAAGTTCCACGCCATCCACGAGGCTCCTACGCTGTGCCGTTTACTCTTCCTGAAGATGAGGATGAAGCTAACCAGATAATAGAGCAAGCGATGGAATGGCGATTTTATATTGCCGGTGTATTGTGGTTTATTGCTGAACATCCCGAAGAGAATCTGCCGCCCCTGAGAATCCCCGGTTGGGATCAAATGGAGGCCCAAAAGTATCGAGGCAATGGCACTTTTGTGGCTGATGATGCCAGATTCCATGAGTTTCTAAAAAAGGCCGGGGCAGAGGCCGTGAAACTATATTCCTGTGTAACACGTGGGCTGAAAGAAGCTAAGCCAGAAGACGATGAAACCACCCTTTGGATGGTAGAGGCCAAGACCCAGTTCGCAAAACATCTTAAAGAGTGGGTGCTAATAAAGGAAGAATATACCGATGACGGTGAGGTGTTCAGGACCATTCCAGGCCCTCAGAACAAGAGGGACTTTGTTGGGAAGATCCTGGCAAAAACACTGATTGATCATGGATACGGATTCTTTGATTACCAGGACATTTACAAAAAATATAACGCCATTAAGAAGAGGAAAATCACTCAATAACTCAATAGTCAGTCCGTAGTCATTCTCCAGTCTGGATAGTCTATCAATCCCTAATAGGTCTGTTATGCTTACCCGCAACATCGAGATGGTCGGTGTTAGCGGGTTTTTTTGTTTTGGACAAGAGGATCACCAATCCACAGTTCCACTATTTAATTAGGGAGTTCAGATAGTTATGACCCACTGTCACCACAATGTCACCAAAAGGAGACTGTTCTCACTGAAGGAACTCGTTGAGCATTTCGGCGGCACGATATGGTTTTGGAGATCGCAAATTTGGTCGGGCAACCTCCCGGTGCTTACGGTTGGCAAAAAACAATGGATTGATTCGCTGGATTTGGAGGAGTTCATAAACAATCACAAATCGAGATTATGGGAAGAAAAAAATAAACCCCGATGACCGTGAGGATTTCTCGCAGAGGATGAGACTACACATACCGGGAGATGACTATCGGTAGGGACTCGACGTGAAAACCGGCCTATTTAAGTTGGAATAAAATATATACCTTTATAGAGCCTGGAACAGTCTGAACAGATGAAATCTGTTTAGGTTCAAGGGAATAGAGCGACCATGACAACTGCTTATAATTGGAAAGGACAACTAATGAAAATGCCGCAGATCAACATTTATCGGATAAATCCTGCTGATCGAGTCAACATGCCTGAAAATTCAGGGATAAAACTGAATTCTGTAGTGCCTTGGTTATGGAACGGTTCACTGTGTGATGGCTGCAACAGAGAACCAAGTGAACTTGACCCATTCGGAAAAAGCGGCGATCCAATCTGCGGCGATCATGAAGGAAAAGTGTTGGTAAAAACATTAAGGCCAATTTACCAACCAAACAAAAAATTTGATGAACTTATTGAGTCCTATTTCAAAGATTGCGAAACTGGAGAAGACTTTACTAAAGCGTTAAAGTGTATTGCTGAACCTATCGATGGACAAATGCGATATGTTCTCATGCAATATGTAAAAGCACTCGATGAAGCAGATGTTGTATGGTTATGTAGAGCGTGTATTATTAAGACTGATGAGGAATACTTTCGATATATTCCTAAATACACTTCAACGAATGAAATCTATAAAGCTGATGGCTATTTAACGAGTGAAATCTATCCAACTGAGGATCATGAAGACTCCGACGACACATGCTGTGCGTGCTGTAGAAAACACATTTCTGAACTTGAACCATTCGGAAAATGTTTTGGACCGTGGAAGGAAGATCGTTTTGATGGTAAATTTCTTGTAAGGTGCTTTAGGCCAATTTGCAAATCAACGCCCGAACTCGATGCTTTGCTTAAGAAATTTTACGAGGCTCATGAGGAAGATGAAGAAGGAGAACCTTTCATATCCAAGTATGGCCAAAAAAAATACGATATGATTCGCTTTTATGAATCAATTGAAGGCACTGAGGAAGAACAGCCGCTTTGTCGAGCTTGTTGTCTCCTTGATAATGATGGATTTTGGGCTAGATATGAGAAACGTGACCGATAACGCCTTACCGAGTAACAGTTGAGTGCGGATTCTAACCTCTTATAGGGTTATCGGCTTTTTCGACTGGGATTTTAAAGTTCGTTCAGCCGTTTGACTAATCCCCAACCCCTTCGGATGAGCATGAGTGATTTTGAAACCACAGTGAAATGTCAATGAATTGGCTGGGACGGAAGGTTCTGATGAAGGTTTTATGCAATCGGTACAACGAAATATTTGGAAATATTGATGAGATAATCGTGGGCATCGATTCCGAGTTCTACTGGGAAAATGGTATCCAGCGCACCTTATCCTTTCAATTGTACATAGAAAAAACAGATCATGAAATTCTGATTGATTCTGAGTTCGGGGCCGTAAGTTTTAACGATATCATCCAGTTACTTACACGCTATTATCCCGATTTGCAAAAGGTTGCGCTCGTGGGCCATTTCAATCGAGCCGAGTTCAGCGCAATGGAAGATGGCAGAGATTTGCTACTTGGTAAAAACTTTTTCGAATCCTCAAAAACGATTGCTGGAAAAATTACCCTGGATGGGCTGGTTATCGACTTCTACGATACGAACCATTTTTTCCATATGAGTTTGGATGCGATTGGGGAGAATCTTGGTATTCCAAAGGTTGATATCTCGCCATATCCCAAGGATAAGATGGACATCCTCTACCGTGAACAACCTGAACTATTCCGCAATTATGCTATGACGGATGCTAAAATCGTTGCTAAGGCCATGACGAGAATGCTTGATTTAACTCGAACCCATCTTTGTCTGACAACCCTACCGAAAACGGCAGGGGCAGTTGGCTCCAGATGGATTGGGCAGGAGCTAAAACAGAATCCAGACCGAGCACGCAGACTCGGCTACTATATCAATTCAAAAACTGAATACAAGAGGGAAAGAAAGAAGAAAACTGCTCTCCAAGGAAATGCGGAAAAACCTAAAGAAAACGGAAAATTGCACAAATACCGTATACTTGGAGTCAAGAGAGGCATCGAGTCGAAGTTTAAAGATGCATACTACGGCGGCAGGAATGAGGTCTTCATTCGGGGCCTTATACCTGATCTGATCGTATCTGATCTGGACTTAATTTCCGCCTACACCACTTCCCAGTCAGCACTCGGAGAATACGACTTCGATCCAAACTCTGAAACCTGTTCAATCTTTTTTAACAATCCAGAGGATTGCTATCAGCATCTGACTCAGAACCCGTT
>DLME01000225.1:7046-9221 GCA_002479215.1 Syntrophaceae bacterium UBA7544 | reverse complement strand
CTCTTTTTAAATGAAATATTAAAACCGTTGAACGAAATGTGAAAGGACACATCATTAAGATTGATTGATGTGGAATAAAACAATTATCAGGAAACTTTACAGAAAGGGAGGATAACTTTCGAGCATAAACGAAATCCTATGCTTTGGGCTTAGTCTTTTGTGTTTCGCTAGGCGCAGTTGAATGCTTACTGTCCCCGGAATAATACAGAACGATATTTAGGCCTTTCGACCGTTAATGACAATAATGATTAAATGTCAGAAAATTAATAGGTAAAAGCTACTTACCGGAGACTGATGCCGGTCCGGATATTGGCCAGCCTTTCTTTCATGACCGATTCAACTTTGCGATATTTCCAGTGCAGGATTTTACCGTCAAATCCCTCAAATTCCTGGATCATTTTATTCTGCTCTTCCTGTGTGAAGTACTCAAGAACAGGACCGAAAAAATGTTTATTCTCCTTCATAATATGTCGGGGATAAAATATGGTCAATTCCTGAAGACAACCGATGATTTCCTGAGAAGTATCTTCTCCGGCGAAATATCTTTTGGTTATATCCATCCATCTGCTCACAATACTTCGGGAATATTTGTGTTCCGCGAGAAGTTCATTCATGATTTTGGAATGTTCCGCGGAAAGGGGTTTTTTCCCCAGCTCCCGGAAAAGGATATTTTCTTCTTTTCCATGATGGACCAGATCAGTATATGTACGGATGAAATCTATGGACATATCGATTAAAATGGAATCAACCCGCTGCTGTTCCTTAATTACCTCTATTTCGGTCTTGAATACGGCTAATGTTTTTTTGATGACTCGGTGTTCTTCTAATAAAGGCTCGATGACATTCATGGTCACTCCCTGTTTATCCGGAAAAGTATGATTCCCCGTCGGTTTAATTTGATAAAAACTTCCTTTTTCGTGGAGAAAGTATAGGAACAACAGTCTTGTGTCAAGAAAATCTTGGCCACAAAATGTGGGATGTTGTGTTGAGAACGGTAATTTGGGAATCTTCAACTGCCTGAAACCTAGAACTGGTGAAGGTTTGTGGGGTTCTTTAGTGGCAATTGTCAAGGTCAAAGATGCGACACGTTTCTTTCCCGCTTGTTAGCATCTTAGTTTATACTATTAAGTTTGTAAGATACACTATGCGCAATTGTTCGGTACCCGAGCGTTTCATTTATGTATCCATATACATTCTTATTGTGCCTTTTTTCGCCTTTGTCATCAATCCAAAAGATATATTCTCCTTGATTTACGAAATTGCGCATAGTGTACGAAATTATATTCAATTGAAAATCACCTCTGCTTTCACAATACGCGTCGGTTCTTTGCTCAGTAGATCGATTTTCGATGTCATATTTTAAGACAAACTTCACTGAAACTTCATTCGGATCAGTTGTCGCAAAATATTCAATTTCCGATTTAATCAGGCTCTTCACTTCAAACTCTCTTCGTTCTGCTAACTCTATAACGTTCTTGTACGTCTCGTTTTCGATCACCTTCACAAGTCTCTCCCTCTCTAAATGAAAGTCAACCTTTATTTCTGATAGTAAACTTGTGAGTTCATGGAATATTGATACCTGATGAGGTGCTTCTTGAGCTTCTTTCAGTAAGTTAGCTGCCAATCCTTTTTCATACTTCTTGTCTTGAAAAAAGGCTTTATCTTTGGTCACTATAACCACCTCGCTTTCTTTTGCAAAATCAAGGCAATTGGCCCAGATAACACCGTCTTTAAATTGTTGATTGTTTTCAGAATTAGGCGGCTCTTTGGCTATAATCTTCCGAAGGGAATCCCTTGCGCATTGCTCTTCAAATGGAATCCTTATAATTCGGTCTGCATGAAAATCAAAAATTTGTTCTACTTTGTTTTCAATATCCTCATCAGTCGGCAAAATAAGTTCTTTCATTTGCCCAAAAATTGCTAAAATGCGATCATAATTTTTCTTTACGCTTTCTCTATATTCGTAAAGATTTGTCTTGAAGTTGTGCTTAGCTTCGATTTCTATGACTTCTGGAAGGCCTATTTTGAACCCGCTCACGCTTATGTAGTGGCTAAGGGCGCAACCGACAGGACTCATTAATGCCAGCTCGGAAAGCCAGATATTGGTATCCAACACTATGATTTTCATAACTTCTTATATCTCCCAATGCCTGCTGCTAACGCTATCATCAGCCT
>DLME01000225.1:6090-6986 GCA_002479215.1 Syntrophaceae bacterium UBA7544 | reverse complement strand
AGCCGCCGGGCCACTTCCGAGAGCTTAAAAAAGGAACCAGCGTTATCCCCGGTCGGCTGGATAAATTTGTTAAACCTTATTTCGATTTTTTTTCCATACTTCCTTTCATAATATCCAGTAATCCATTTAAATCATCACTTGAATTTACCGAATACCCGACCCATTTACCCTCAGGATTATAAGTCTCAACTAGAAATTTATCTCGTCTTGGAGATAGATACATAAATACCTTTCCGCCCACCTTTACTGAAATTGAATACTTAATAGGCTCTATTAATATCTTATCTTTCTTCCAATTTGGTAGGTCGGTGATCAAAGAGTCCAAGATTTTTCTAACCTCAGAAGATTTTATGTACTGCACGTGACGTGGGATAGTATATTTTTCTTCGATTGGTGCAGGTCGCGGTGGAATGTCAATTTCCGAAAATACAGGAACAATCTCGTCGCTACCCTCAAATTTTATGCATTTAAACATAAATAATGAAATCTTAGCGTCAATCCATTTACAGCGATTTATTAGGGTCTGGGAGAAACTCGGTGCTATCAGCATTAAACGGATTGATGTCATAGGGTCTATTTCAAAGTCTTTGTAAATGCGAGCAAATGCTTCTATATTTGTGGAAACATAATCGTAATAATCAAACCCCTGAAATAGCATATCGTCGTCTTCATTTATCTTTAATTCAGCAACCACAATAACTTTATCGCTATCAACCATCAGGACGTCCATCCGCCCTTTATCGGTAACTTTTTGATGGTCAACATATTTCAGCCCACCTTCAATTAATTCAGCACCAGTGCGAATCAAATCCTCTAACTGGCTTTCCTTTAACTCGATTTGCTGATATTTTTTCATTTACTCTCCAGTAGGTTTAACAATTAATATACGAACTTCA
>DLME01000225.1:888-6046 GCA_002479215.1 Syntrophaceae bacterium UBA7544 | reverse complement strand
ACGAACTTCACTTTTTCCGATTTACTGTGGTTGGATAGAATTATATCACAGGTCATATTCTCCCAAAAGAAAAATATTACATGATCGCAAAATCGAAACAAGAAAGATTCAAAAATAATTCACCCGCCGAGGTAGGCTTCCCCGGCAGTCGCCGGGCTCCGCGCAGAGTGCTACGCTTTACCTTTGTATCTTTGTATCATTCAAATTATTCGATACTATTTATCCTCCTAGATATGCCTCTTTCACTTTAGGATTTCCCATCAGCTCTTTGCCGCTGCCCGCGAGAACTATACTGCCGGTCTCCAGAACATAACCGCGGGAGGCGATATGCAAAGACATATTGGCGTTTTGCTCAACCAGAAGAACGGTTTTTCCGGCCTTATTTATTTCCACAAGAATCAGAAAAATATCACGCACCAAAACAGGAGATAGACCCATCGAGGGCTCATCTAACAATAACAATTCTGCATCGCTCATCAATGCCCTGCCCACAGCCAGCATCTGTTGCTCGCCACCCGAAAGCATGCCGCCCAACTGTCGCTTTCGTTCGTGAAGCCTAGGAAATAGCACAAAAACACGTTCATAATCGCTAGCAATTTTGTTTTTGTCCTTTCTCTGCCATGTAGCTAGCTTCAGGTTTTCCAGCACGGTCAGATTCCCGAATATGCCGCGGCCTTCCGGCACCTGAGCAATTCCCCTGGCTACAATTGTATCGGCGGCAATCTGCTTCAAATCATCGCCCTTATAGATGATGCTTCCCTTGTAAGGAATAATGCCCGATATGGCTCTAAGGATGGAAGATTTTCCCGCGCCGTTAGCCCCGATGAGTGTAACGATCTCACCCTGGTCCACATCAAAGGAAACGCTTTTAACTGCATTGATGCTGCCATACGTGACATTCAGGTTACTCACGGAAAGAAGCAAATCACCCCGCATTATTTCACCAGTTCCTTACCCAGATAGGCTTCCATTACTTTCACATTATTTTGAATTTGCGCGGGCAGGCCTTCCGCGATTGTTGCGCCGAAATCGAGAACCACCAATCGTTCACAAATGCCCATCACCAGCCGCATCTGATGTTCGATAAGTATAATCGTTACCTGAAAAGTTTTTCTGATCCACCCGATAAATTCCATGAGCTGCTTAATTTCGTTGGGATTCATGCCCGCGGCTGGTTCATCAAGCAGAAGCAGTTGGGGGTCTGTCGCCAGCGCCCGCGCGATTTCCAGCTTGCGTTGCAAACCATAGGGCAGGTTTTTTGATCGTTCATTGGCTGCGTCATCCAGCTTGAAAATTGATAACAATTCCATCGCGTGATCAGTGATTCTTTTTTCTTCAGCATTGTAACGCCCCATGTGCAGGAGCGCTTCCATTGGACTATAAATTGCCTGTCCGTAGCGCGCTATGCGCACATTGTCCAACACAGTCAGCTCTTTAAACAGGCGGATATTCTGGAAGGTACGGGCAATGCCCAGTTTGGTGATCTGATGCGGAGTCCTGCCGACAAGTTCATTTCCGGTAAAGTAGATACTGCCTTCCGTGGCACGGTAAACGCCGGTAATCAAGTTAAATACGGTAGTTTTTCCCGCGCCGTTGGGCCCGATAATGCCGACTAATTCGTTCGACGCTATTGTAAAGTTGAAATCGTCAACAGCGCATAATCCCTCAAAACGGTGGGTAAGGTTTTTAATCTCCAGCAGAGGCATCGCCGGACTCCTTTTTCTTTTGACGCCAAAACTTGGACGCGAATAAATCACGCAGAGGAATAAACAGGCGTGCTTCCCGCAGCCCCATAATTCCGCGGGGGCGGTAAATCATCAAAAGGACAAGCATCAGCGGCATGAAGACCATACGCCAGACGCCCAGCGGGCGCAATATCTCCAGCAGGATTGTGTAAATAAAAGCCCCTAAAATGGAACCGGCAATGGAAGCGATGCCGCCCAGATAAACCATGATTAAAATATCGGTGGATTTAATAATGTCGAACATCCGCGGATTGATATATTGGAGAGTATGAGCGAATAAACCTCCGGCAATTCCGGCGAAAAATGAGGAAACAACAAAAGCAATAACTTTAACCTGGCGGGTGTTCACGCCCATGAGGTCGCTGGCAATTTCGTCCTCGCGGATAGAAAGGACGCCGCGCCCGAATTTCGAATAAACGAGATTACGGATAACCCACAACGATAATACCGTCCAAAAAAACACCCACGGCAAAGTGGTGAGCTTTTCCATGCCCAGCAGGCCGCGCGGCCCGCCGACGGCGTCGATGTTTTCCAGAACGGACTTCACAATCATGCAGAAGGCCAGCGTGACAATAGCTAGATAATCACCACGTGTCTTAAAAGATGGTATGGCCACAAGAAGGCCGATGAGAGCGGCGGCAATTCCACCGGCGAGTATGGCTGCCGGGAAAAGAAACATGTTCGCTGTCTGCGGGAAAACATTCACTGTCAAAAGAGAGGCGACATAAGCGCCGATCGCCATGAAACCGGCATGGCCGATGGAAAACTCACCCATATAGCCGTTAATCAGATTGAGGCTGACCGTGAGGATGATGTTGATTCCCACGTAAATTAAGATCAGCTGTAAATATAAATCAAGGATATCAAAAGTTGATGCCGCGATAGAAAAAAGCAAGCCCACGATAAGGAAAATCGGCCAGAAAAATCTATGCGCGATCACAATGTGCCATTTATTGAGTAGAGTTTGATATGCGGCTTTTAGTTTCGACATGGTTACACCTTTTGCGGATTAGGTTTGCCCAGAATACCGTAAGGCCGGAAGATCAGCAAAATAAGAAGCAAAGTAAAGGCGACAAAATCACGGTATGTTGAGGGTAAAAATGCCGCGACCATAATTTCCACAGAGCCAAGAATAAACCCGCCAATCATGGCGCCGCGAATATTACCGATGCCGCCGATGACAGCAGAGATGAAAGCCTTCCAACCGATCATAATGCCCATGTAAGGATCAATCACCGGGTAGGCAAGTCCATACATCATTCCCGCCGCACCACCCAAGCCAGTTCCGATGGCGAAGGTTAGAGAAATGATTTTGTTTACGGGTACGCCCATCAAGGGAACAATCGATTTATCCCAGGAAATAGCGCGCATTGCCATGCCTGCTTTTGTCCGTTGCACAATAAAATCCAAAATCAGCATTAAAAATAGCGACAAAACGATGATAATAATTTGCAGAGAGGAAATAGAAACATTGCCTATTGTCCATGTTTGATCGGTAATTAATGCGGGAACATGTTGAGGATAAGGGTTCAACGCCAGAGTGAAATTTTCCAGAAAAAGCCCGACGCCAAGGGCAGTGATAATTGCCGATACGCGAGGAGCATTGCGCAGAGGCTTGTAGGCAAGGCGTTCGATGACAACGCCCAGAAAGGCAACTCCTATCATGGTTAAAAGAAGCGTGGGGACAAAGGATAATTTAAGGTAGAAGGCGATAAGAAAACAAAAAAAAGCGCCGATCATGAATAGATCGCCGTGAGCGAAGTTAATCATGGTCAAAATGCCATAGACCATCGTGTAGCCCAGGGCAATCAGGGCATAGATACTTCCCAGTTGCAGTGCATTAAGAGCTTGCTGAAAGATATAAACCATAGCGTCTGTGTATGCAATTCGCGCAATTTAGGGTTTAGCGAATTATTAAAAAGTCGAAAATTAGCTTTGGATCGGCTTAGTAAAAAGTTCCAGAGGCGAGGCGCGCGAGTCACGAGGAATGAGTCGTACTTTTTTGTACGGCGCAATGACGAGGGATGAAGCGCAACACAGCATATGGACTTTTTACAAAGTCGTTACGGTTTGGCGTTAGCAAACCACGTAAATTTTCCGTCTATTATTTTCAAAATTACAGCGCTCTTAATCGGATCACCGGAGCCTTCTTTAAACTGCATAGTTCCCGTTACACCGTCATACTGCGGGATTTTAGCAAGGGCGTCACGGACGGCCTGGCGATCGTTTTTGCCCGCGCTTTTCAATGCCTGCCAGAGCAGGCCGAAGGAATCATAAGTCAGGGCGGCCACGTCATCGGGTGTGCTGCCGTATTTGGCCTTGTAATTATCTATAAACTTTTTGGTGGCTGGTGTTGCGGCATCGGCGGCATAATGAGCGCTGAAATAGTAATCGTTGCAGTCGTTACCGCAGAGTTTCAATAATTCTTCGCTGCCCCAGGAATCGCTGCCGATAAAAGGAACATTTATGCCCAGACGCTTGGCCTGCTGGATTTGCAGCGGGACTTCGCTGTAATAGTTGGGGAGAAATATTATCTGGGGCGTGGCTCTCTTGATTTTTGTCAACTGTGAGGAAAAGTCTTTATCATTGGTTGTATAGGTTTCAAAGGCGACTACTTTGCCTCCGTTTTTCTCAAAAACTTCTTTGAAAATTTCGGCAATGCCTTTGTTATATTCCGAAGCCACATCATAGAGGACGGCGGCTTTCTTGAATTTAAGATTTTCCAGCGTAAACTTGGCTAAAACCCGACCCTGGAAGGGATCGATAAAACAGGAACGAAAGACATATTTTTTCGAAGCGCCGGTTTTGGAATCCAGTGTGGCTTTCGGCGCTGTTGACCAGGGTGTAATGAGGACAACTTTGCTTGATTCGGCAATTTCCGCGGCGGGCAAGGCATAACGGCTGGCGTTAGGGCCCACGATTGCCACAACTTTCTTCTGAGTGATAAGTTTCTGCGCGGCAGAGACGGATTGATCGGCCTTGCCGGCGTTATCTTCAATAATTAAATCCACTTTATATTTTTTTTCGCCGAACTGAAAGCCTCCCGCATCGTTGATTTCCTCAACGGCCATTTGAGCCGCGTTTTTACAGGAAGCACCGACTGCCGGGATATCACCGGTCAATTCGGCAATGAGTCCTACTTTAATGTTAGAGGAATCCCCTCCGCCACAGCCTAAAATTAGAAAAGCAAAAAATGATAATACTGTAAAAAGGATGTATAATTTTTTCATAAAGTCATCTCCTGCTTTTTATGCAATTATTATTCGTGAAACTCCAATTCCGAAAACGAAGCTTATAACCTAATAACCTGAAGGTCACGCGAGGTCACACGTCGGAATTGGTAAGTTGTAATGAGACCCAAGCTTCAGAAACAGAGTACATAACCTAAAGGTCACTGCCGCTGAAGCTTGCAG
>DLME01000225.1:0-774 GCA_002479215.1 Syntrophaceae bacterium UBA7544 | reverse complement strand
CTTTAGGGTTCATACCCGTGATTATCGGTGGTTATAAGGCATGGCCATGTCTATGTCAACGAGATTATTGCATTCATGAAATTCATTTTCAAACTGCAGCGAAAATAATTAATTGTCTTTGCCGCAATTTAAGCACATATATAGTCATTAATGTTTTTAGGGAACGATTATGGAATCAAAGAAAGCGATTCGTATTTTTAATGATGCCACGGCGATTGTTACCGGCGGGGCATCGGGCATTGGGAAAGCTCTCGCTGAAGAATTGGCCAGGCGTGGCTGTGAAGTTGTGTTGGCTGATCTTCAGATAGAAAAGGCGCAAGATGTCGCCGCACAGATTCAAACTTCCGGCGGCAGGGCAAAAGCGCTAAAAGTAGATGTGACTGATTTTCCCTCAATGGAACGGCTAGTCCGCGAAACCGTCGAAAGTAGTGGAAGACTGGATTATATTTTTAATAACGCAGGAATAGCTATCGGCTGCACGGCAAACCATTACAGCATTGAAGACTGGAATAAAATTATCGATATCAATTTCCGCGGCGTTGTCAATGGAATCCAGGCGGCATACTTTATCATGATTGAACAGGGTTTTGGACACATAATCAATACTGCTTCAATAGCAGGACTTATGCCTAACCCGCTAGGTGTAGCTTACGGGGCAACCAAGCATGCCGTAGTAGGACTTTCGAAATCACTGCGGGTGGAAGCTGCCCAGATGGGAATACGCGTCAGCGTACTGTGCCCCGGTGTGATTCGTACGCCTATTTTGCAGGGAGG
>DLME01000257.1:5007-5187 GCA_002479215.1 Syntrophaceae bacterium UBA7544 | reverse complement strand
ATGGTTGCCATAACTTCTTCCGGCGACTCGTAACCGAGCATCTTCGCGAATGCGTAATTTAATGTGAGATAGCGGCCTTCCGAAATCGATTGGTAAATCCCTTCCTGAGCGTTTTCGATAAGGCTGCGATATTTTGCTTCGCTCTGGAGAAGTTCTTCCTCCGCCTGTTTGCGTTCGGTG
>DLME01000257.1:0-4906 GCA_002479215.1 Syntrophaceae bacterium UBA7544 | reverse complement strand
CGGAATCCGATGGGTTTGCCTTCGGAATTCCTGATAAGAGATGCCGACATTTCGCTAAACGCCATAGTCCCGTCTTTTCTCTTATATTCGAAAGCAAATCCCCTGACTGGTTCCCCTGTTCTGTAGAGTCCATTGAAGAGCTGATATAATCTTTTAGCTTCTTCTTCACTTGTATAAGCCCTGTTATTCTTACCGAGCAATTGCTCTCTGGGAGTTCCGACAATTCTGCACTGCGCATCATTAACGAAGGTAAACGTGCCGGCAAGGTCCACCTCAAAATAGCCATCTTCGATGGTTTCTATCATAGATCGGTATTTCTCTTCACTTCTTTGCAGCGACTTCTCCGCCTTCTTGCGCTCGGTGATATCACGGACATTCATAATAAAACCTGCGACAGCTGGATTATCTAAGAGATTTTTTCCCAGCCCCTCAAAATAGCGTTCTGAACCATCTTTATGCACTATGCGGAATGCATTGGGGATCGCAGAATCTATTGTCAGAATAGCCTTGCCGAAATCACCGACAGCACGTTTTTTGTCATCCAAATGAATAAATGTGAGCGCACTTCTACCGATTAATTCCTCCGGCTTGTATCCGGTAAAACGCTCGATAGAACGGCTGCAATATTTTATGTCTCCGTCTTTATCCGTAATGATAGTGATATCTGAAGAGTTTTCTGTAATCTCTTTAAAGTATTTTTCGCTCTCTATGAGCGCTTCTTCCGCCCACACGCGTTCGGTGATATCTCTGGCCACACAGGAGACACCGATAATTTTGCCCTCCTGAACGATGGGTGAACCGGTCACTTCGCCTATTCTTGTCAATCCCTCCTTAGTTATAAAATTATAAACCACGTTTGGAACCTCCACTCCTGAAAGAACTCGTCCCACATTAGGGATTGCTCTCTCCAGTGATTCCGGCGTCATAAGATTCAAATCCGGGAAGGATTTGTTGATCAATTCTTCGGGTTTGTAGCCCAATATTTTCTCGACACTGGGAGTGATATTGGAAACTTTAAATTCAGAATCCAGCGTAAAGATCACGTCAGATGTGCTGGCAAAGGTTAGACGGTATTTTTCTTCGCTTTGCTGCAATTCTTCCTCCGCCTTCTTGCGCGCAGTGATATTGCGCGTCATCCCTCTAAAACCAATTTTTTTACCCGCAGAATTTTTAAGCAAAGATATAGAGGCGGAAAGATAGGCTTTTGCTCCGTCTTTCTTGATAATCTCATAATCATATCCTGTAACGGGCTTTCCCGTTCTATAGACTTCATTAGATACTTGATACATTTTTTCCGTGGTTTCTTTAGTTGTGTATTGCCTGTTGTTAATGCCCATCAATTCTTCCCGGGAATATCCGGATATTCGGCAGAGGGAATCGGTGATAAAAGTTAAGTTACCGGCAAGATCAGACTCATAATAAGCCTCTTCGATGTTGTCCAAAATGGTTCGATATTTCTCCTCGCTCTCATGCAATGCTTCTTCTACCCGCTTACGCTCGGTGATGTCCTGATGGATGATTTGAAACTGTTTTTCGCCATTCCAGAGGACTTCTTTACGGAAAACCCGAATATGACGGATTTCGCCGTTTTTTCTCACGATGTTTATTTCATATTCAGATAGGCCAATCTCGCCTAGTTCTCTTTTTTCCTTTCTTATCTTGAATTCGGCATAACTCTCCGGCGTATAGCGCCTCTTCAGGGATGTTCCTCTCAGCTCCTCAATACTATTGTAGCCATAGATATCCAGAATCGCCCGGTTGGCATAAAGTGTCTCGCCTTCCGCTGTTACGATACAAATTCCCAGCGGGGAATTATCAAGGGAAAGGCGGAAATTTTCCTCGCTTTTCCGCAACGCCTCTTCGGCCCATTTACGCGCGGTGATATCCTCCGTATAGACGATAATCAAATCCGGGGGAATGTAGGAATAATGAATAGATAGGAGTCTTCCCGGTGCAAAGTCTTGGGAAACAAGTTCCCTTCTAATGATGGATCGTTCTTTAAAGCATCGGAGCATGTCATCGATAATCTCCGGTCTTTTTCGATACAGTTCCAGTGCACTCTTTTCCATATAGTTTTTTACTTTGCCTTCTGTGAGCACGATAGCAGCGCGGTTGAAATCTATAAGGAAGAAGTTGTCTCCCTTCTTCTGCCACGTGAACGCTGGAATGGGACCTTCCTGATACAATGTTTTAAAACGTTTCTCGCTGCGGAAGATTGTCTCTTCCGCCTGCTTTTGTTTGTTTCTAACTTCCGTTTCTTCTAATTCTCTGGCAATGGCCGGGCACAGACGCGCTAAGTTATCCTTCATAATATAATCTTGAGCGCCGGATCGCATGCACTCAACAGCCGTTTCTTCGCCGATAGCGCCCGATACAATAAGGAGAGGGGTGTCGATGTTTGTTTCCTTTAATAAGGCAATGGCTTTGGTGCCGCTGAATTTCGGCAGTTTGTAATCGCACAGGATGATGTCCCATTGCTTCTCTTGGAGGGCTTTTTTCATTGCTGTGGCGGTTTCCACCCTTTCATACACCGTATCGTAACCGCCTTTTTTCAGTTCGCGGATGATGAGCAACACATCGTCTTCCGAATCCTCAACCATTAATACCGTGAGTGATTGAGGCTTGCTGATTTTAGAATTCGGTTTACTTATTGCCGATTGCGTATTTTTTTTCATGCAATTATTTCTCTGTATTTTCTAGCGCTGGTAATAAAACATCTATCAACTGACCGTACCTTTATCCTCTATCCTCATCTGTTTTTTAAAACCAGGGTGTAGCCTTTCTCCCGAAATAATTTCAGACAGGCATCCACGGCATCTGCATCATAAAGAATGCCCTTATTCCGGGAAATATCTTCCAGAGCAAGATCGATTCCCAGTGCTGGCCGATAGGGACGGTGGGAAGCGATGGCCTCCACGACGTCGGCGATGGCCAGAATTCGTGCCTCCAGGAGAATATCATCTCCCTTAAGACCCTGAGGATAGCCGGATCCATCCATCCGCTCATGATGCTGAAGGACGACATCGGCCACGGGCCAGGGAAATTCGATGTCTTTCAGAATATCATACCCTGACTGGGGGTGTGTTTTAATCAAACTGAATTCCAGATCAGTCAGTTTCGTCGGCTTGCTGAGTATCTCCGACGGAATAGCTATCTTGCCGATATCATGAATAGTGGAGGCAGTACGGATAAAGTCCTGCCGGTCTGCCGATAAGCCCATTTCTGTGGCAATCGCCCGGGCCAGATCAGATACCCGCTGCTGATGCCCCGAAGTATAGGGATCTTTCATTTCCACGGTCAGGGAGATGGCCTGGACCGTGGCTCTCAGGGCTTTTCTCATCCGCTCAAAGCTCTGCTTACGTTCTTCCTCCGCCCGTTTGCGTTCGGTGATGTCGCGGCCTACCGTCAGAAAGCCGGTGGGCTTTCCATCTGCATCCCGCAGGAGCGATATATTCATCTCATCCCAGAAGATATCGCCGTTTTTCCGGTAAAATTCAAACTCGCCGGTGACATTAAGTTCCTTGTTTTTATCGGCCAAATTTTCTGCTGTAAGATGCTCCAGCATGAGATCCTGGATACGCTGCATAGAATCCGGCGTTAATTGCCGCTCCAGAGGGACTTGGGCAAGTTCGTCCAGAGTAAATCCTACTGTTTTGGTTACTGACGGATTGATCCATGTTGCGCGAAAATTAATGTCCAGCAGCGATACGGTGTCCCGAATGTTATTTGTGATAATTCTATGCAGATGTTCGCTTTTACGCAGTTCTTCCTCCGCCTGCTTGCGCTCGGTGATATCATTCAAAAAATTCAGGGTAGCAGGTCTTCCCTTCCATGTAATAACAACTGCATTATGTTCAGCCCAAATTACGGTTCCATCTTGGCTAATAATCCTGAAAGAATAAACAGATGGAATTTCCTCACCTGCCAGCCTTTTTATATGATGCTCGACGACCATATTACGATCATCGGGATGGATAAAGTCTGTGAAAGTTTTGGATTTTAATATCTCTTCGGAATATCCTGTCATGTCTACAGCGGCACGATTGGCAAAGACCAACTTCACATCCTGTGTGATGATGATTGCTTCCTTTGCATTCTCTACGACAAGACGATACTTCTCTTCGCTATCTTGCAGTGCCCCCTCCGCCTGCTTGCGCTCGGTGATATCTCGTGAACTCTCAACAATAGCCATTGGTTTACCTTGAGCATCCCTGAGAATATCCCCCACCGTCTCCAGCCAGATATAATGGCCATCTGCATGCCTTACCCTGTATTCAGCAGCGATGCGTTGATTGGGGGGAAGACCCTCTTGAATGGAGGCGAGTCTCTCTGAAAATAATTTTATTAATCTTTCTACGTCGTCTGGATGAACAATATCAAAGTTCGATTTGCCGACCCGCTCTTCCATACTATAACCGAGGTGTTTGAAATGAGACGGACTCAAATACAAATTAACACCCTGCAAATTGGTCACTCTGATCATATCTGACATGTTTTCCGTAATCAGCCGCAGCATTTCTTCGCTCTTCCGCAACGCCTCCTCGGCCTGCTTGCGGGCGGTAATGTCGCGAGCAACACCCCGGAATCCGATTGGTTTACCTGATGAATTTTTTTGTAGAGATACAGATACTTCAATGTATCTTTCGGTCCCATCTTTTCTTATAATCTGCCAATCGAATTCTTTGGCTGGTTCCGCTGTCCTGTAGACTTCATTAAACGTTTTAAAAAGTTTTTTTGCGTTCTCTTTGTCTGTAAACTGACGATTATTCATGCCCATCATTTCTTCTTGGGGATACCCAAGGATTCGGCACATGGAAGCGTTGAAAAAGGTGAAATCACCATTAAGATTTACTTCGTAATAACCATCTTCGATATTTTCCAGAATGGTTCGATATTTCTCCTCACT
>DLME01000220.1 GCA_002479215.1 Syntrophaceae bacterium UBA7544 | reverse complement strand
CGGTTTTCGGGGGGCAGGTCACGATGGAGCAGGTTTTCCCGATTGTCTCTTCTTTATTATCTCTTTAACTTTTTCCCGGTCGTCCGGATGAACTGTGGAAAGAAAAGGTATTTTGTCAAACTCTTGAACGGTATGATAACCGGCCAACTCTAAGCATTTCTGATTGGCGAAGAGACGCTTATTCCCACTAACGATAACCACACCCTCATTAGAGTGTTCAGTTGCCAGTCGGTAGCCTTCATCGAAGTCCATCACTAATCCTTCCAGAGTGGCTAATGTTTGCTGCTAATCTGCCTCCCATACTTATACCACATACTAAGCTAGATTTCCGCAGTTTTCTGATAATTTCCGATTGAAATATTGTGTCAATTGGGAAAATAAGAAAAACAACATTACAGGAAGAAATATTTAAAATAGATTTATGCTTGTTTTTTTCTTGAAAAATGCTGAAAAATAGTCTTCAGGGTAGCATGATGAAAAAAGGCTCTAACGATAATTTGCTAAAGCCTTGGTATCTTTGGTGAGCCCTGTCGGGATCGAACTAACAACCTATTGATTATGAGTCAGTAATTTGAATGATACGCGTCTGAGACCTTTACTTTCATATCATTTATGGCTGTCCACCTTGCCTGAGGAAATTCTTTCGAAGTAATTTTGAAATGCTCAGAGCCTCCAGGCAAAATATCCGCGCAAGCGTTACAACTCAAGTGATCAAGGAATTTCTGGTTCTTTCCATACAGATCAGCTTGTACTACAATATTCTTCCAGTTCACTTTTCCATGATTCTCAATTATCCCAAGAATCTCGATAGTGCCATTATTGAATCTTCTGTCTGTGTCTTTAATTACGAGGTCTACTCTGAAGTCTTGTTTGCCTCCGCGTATGGCGTAATTCATAATAATGGGAATAAGTATTATAATAACCATAAAGGGGATGAACCATAGCCACTGTTTTCGTCCCCAGGAGAAGCTGAGATTGGATATTTCCGCTCCGCAATTCGAACACTTGAGTTGTGCCTTCATTTTAACCTCCTTATCCTATTCATAATAACTAAAATAAAGACTTTGCCTTTTCCTGAAATTTGGACATCATCATAGCATAGGTCTTTTTTTTTCAAAAGGAAAACATGAAAAATCTGTCCAAGACTACGGGTTGATATCAAGCATTATTTCCAAGGGCGACGCTTTATTGACTACAGGAAGAAGTCGATTATTTGTTTCACCTACTACTGTTCAGCAGTCATCATTCATAAAAACTGAGGATTACGGATTGAAAGAAAGTACCGGCCGGCATTAACGGCACGGTATTTGAGCCACGTCTGTCTGGATGTGCTGTTCAGGCATTAAAGTCCATTCCACTCAACATAACGGAACCCCTTAATCTCTTGAATTGAAAATTATTGTCGTTATTTGCGTTCTTGTTTTTCAACCGATTTCACCCTGACATGAGCTTCCCGCACCTGCTGTGCAGCCGTAGCAGTGATTTCCTGTGACAATACGGCGGTGAGCCAGTTTTGCCAAGTCAAAGACCGAAATGTGATCCGGTGCTCCGTGGTTTACCGTCATTCCGAGGATCTGGTTGAAATCACAGTCATAAAGTTTTCCGTCCCAGGCGACGGAGAGGGTTGTCCGGCACATAACATTCTCCAGGGTCGCAGGGTTAAATGCTTGGACCAGAGTCATCATGTAGTCTTCGTAATTGTCGGATGTTTGTAAATAGGACAAAAATCGGCCGATGGGCATATTGGTAATGCAGAAAAGGTTATTGAAGACGATACCGTATTTTTCCTTGAGGATCTGACGATAGTGGCCTTCCAGGTTTTCCTGCTTTCCCGGCAGATAGGCCCCGGCGGGATTGTGGACCAGATTCAAGATGAGACCGCTATTCTGCCTTCCGTAGCCCCTTTCGTTGAGCTTCCGTAAGACCTCGATCAGGTTCGAGAAAACACCTTCTCCCCGCTGCCGGTCTGCTATTCTCCGCTCCATATGAGGAAAGGATATAATAATCTCGACTTGGTGCCAGGCATAAAGATCTAGAAATGACGCATATGATTCTTGCAATAGGATAACACCGTTCGATCGCACCATCAAACGGCGCCGCAATGTAGCACAGGCCTCCAGAAACCAAGGAAAATCGGGATGCATCTCCGGCGTTCCACCGGTTATATCAATGATGGGAATGGATGTTGTCTCCAGGATTTGCAGGCATTTTTCCATGATCGGCTTGGTCATCAATTCCTGTCTCTCCGGTCCCGCCTCTATATGGCAATGGCGGCACTTTAGATTGCACCGGTAGCCGATATTGATCTGGAAAATTTCAATACCCGCTGCATTGAGAGGACCAGATGTCATTTCTTCGAAAGGCGGATCAATGTGGAGCGCATCCATATTCTTTACATTTCCTTTTTCTTGATGATTTTCCGCATCTGAGTGGAATGGGCCAGTACAACCCCGGCCACCAAGGCTGCTCCGACATGGACTGCCTCCATCATTTCCTCCTGAGAAATCCCGAGGGACAGGCACTGGTTCGTATAGGCATCTATGCAGTAGGGGCATTTCTGGGTGGTCGCCACGGCCAGGGCGATCAGTGATTTCTCACGCACCGAGAGTTTATCTGCCTTCATCGTTTCCCCGTAGTAATCGAAATATTTTTTTCCCAGTTCCGGTGCATATTCTCCAATATTGGGGAAATCTGCCAAATCTTTCTGCTCATAATAGTTTGCCATAAATAGTCATCCTTTTTTTAATTTTTTCTCTTTTGGGACAGCTTAGAACCTTCTCAAGCTTCGTCTAAATGGTTTATGTTTACTTGTGCAACATTCTCACAAAAGTCCAACAAATAGTCAATGGAAAATGAAAACAGACAACGGTATTTAATGAAAGGATTCTGGCGTAACAAGAAAGAAAGTGATAACAGTAATCACCGGAAGGCAGAGTTAAAAAATGTGAGTGGGTCAAATCTGCCTTAAAGGTTTGCGAGCAAGCTAAAAATCTAATTTAAGAATTTAGTAAATGTGACAGGAGGATTTGCAATGAAAAAGATATTTGTTTTAACTACAGCAGTTATTTTCACTATGGTCTTGATGCTCTCGGCAGGGATTAATTTTGTAAACGGGGCAGAAAAGATGACGGAAAAAGCAATCTTTTTTGTAAAGTGATATGACGCCGGCAAAGAAGCCCTGGAGGGGCTGAAAGGTGTGCAAAAAGTCGAAAAAGGCTTTCGTAACTTCAAGGAAATAAACACCGTGTATTATGACCCCAGTGTGATAACGATTGAAGAGATGGAGATGGCTTTAAAGAAGGTTGGGACCTATTTGGGGACATTATAAAGTAATAAAGAAAGGTGATTATCCCCTTGACAAAAGTATAAATACTCTATACAATACTACCATAAAAGGAAAAAATAATGTAGAGGCTGTATTAAAACCATTCCAATTAGTGAGTTTATGGGAAATGATATTTATTGATCTTGGAAGTATGGCAGCTATAATTTCTATTCTTACAGAGTATGAAAAAAATATATCTTTGGCTTCCAAAGTTGTTCCAACAATGTCAGTTCGAGAATTTAGCCAGCATCCAACCCAGAAAAAGAAAAAGTTCAATCTTGATGACTTAAAATATTTACTAGAAATTACACAAAACAATACCAATGGGCTTGGATTAGAAGGGTCTTACCGTTTTTCATCTGCAATTATTAACGATCTTGAGAAAATCAATATTACCAATCTTAGTGATAATTTAAAAAAACTTAGAAGAATGATTGAAGATGAATTAAAAGAATTACTAGCCATGTATATTCCTAAAAATGAAGCTCTGTGGTTTGATAATAAACTGTCATTTGGAGAAGAAGTCTTAACAGCATTTCCATCTGTTGAAAATGAAATAATTGAGGCAGGTAATTGTTATGCGCTAGATCGTCCCACTGCTTGCGTTTTTCATTCTATGAGAATTCTGGAATATGGATTGTCTGCCCTTGCAAAAGAAGTAGAAATAACATTCGATATTCAACAATGGCATACAATTATTGAAAAAATAGAAGCTGAAATAAAAAATCTTAGAAGCTCTCCTAAAGATGCAAAAAGAGATGTACAATTGCAATTCCTTTCCGAGGCAGCTAAGGAATTCATGTACTTTAAAGATGGTTGGCGTAATCACGTGTCTCATAAGAAAACTATTTATGACAAACCTCAAGCACAAAGCGTTCTTACTCATGTTAAAGCCTTTATGATTCACCTTTCATCGAGGCTAAAAGAGTAAAAGGAGGGCGGAAATAATATGGTTGCAGCACATAAGGAATATATATTTGATTTTGAAGATTTGCATTTATTAAGTATTATTTGCAATAAATGTAATACGGAAATTATAATAGACATAAAAAACTCTATTGCTGATAAATTACCACAGAAATGCCCTACGTGTAAATTCAGTGCTTTTGATGAAGAATTTAACGCAGCACTGGTTAATTTTTGTAAGGTATATGATGTATTTTCAAGTAAAAGCGAGAATAAGAAAGTAACTGCTCGTATTATAATTCGTTCCGAATTGAAGACTTCGGAGATTTAGCAGCTCGTTTCTAATACCCTGTCCATCATGTTGAATTGGTCACGGTTATTGAAACGATAGGCAAATTCATTGAGATAGAGAGGAAGATATTTAGCAGAAACTTTATGGAATGTTCCATATATGGCGCGTTTGAATAGCGACCATACATTTTCCACACCGTTAGTATGAATAACATGATCTTTATCATACTTAACGTAAGTTTCAGAATGGTTGACAGTACTATGAACAAATTCAGAACTATCAAGCCACAAGTAAGAAGTGAACTCGTCAGTATTGAGATTAGAGCCGGGAGCTACGTTATCGCGTATAAACTGTTTCAAGGTGCTTGCTTTGACATTATCAACCGCTTTCATACGGAGTTTACCTGATGTCCGCTCTTTTATTGCGATTACAGGAATTTTATTGGAGGCTCCGCGCCCGCGCCGACCTTTTCCTTTGCCACCTATATAAGTCTCGTCAACTTCGCAAATACCAGAGAACTTATGACAAAAATCGTCATCTTCNNGGAATTTTATTGGAGGCTCCGCGCCCGCGCCGACCTTTTCCTTTGCCACCTATATAAGTCTCGTCAACTTCGCAAATACCAGAGAACTTATGACAAAAATCGTCATCTTCTTGCATAGCAATGCGGATGCGGTGTGCCATGTACCAAGAAGTTTTGTAGCTAGTATTAAGTTGACGTTGCAGTTGTTTAGCAGATACACCTTTTTTGGATGAACAAATAAGATATATAGCTAAGAACCACTTAGTAAGAGGTAAATGCGAATCGTGAAAGATAGTGCCAGTAGTCACAGAATATTGATAATCGCAATTTGCACACCAGTAAAGAAAGCGTTCTTTGCCTGTCTTTCCCTTGGTATTGAATTTGGTAACATGATTGCTATCACATCGAATACAAGTAAGTTCTTCAGGCCAGCGCACTTTTTCAAAGTGGGCAATACATTTTTCTTCGGTGTTAAATTTGTCAATAACATCGAAAAGGGAAGTTTGTTTTTCTTTCATGGTGAATCTCCTTGCTAGTATTTGGAACTAATATACTACATGAAATTACTTTTGTCAAGGGGATAATCACCTAAAGAAAATATAATAATTGCTGACATCCTACCTCATAAAAGCTATAAGTTCACTTTATTAACGTACACATAAAACATGAAATGCAAGAAAAGGTGTAGGTATATGATGAAAGGTAGATTGTGCACTTAACGCATGTTTTCCCGGATGACCCGAAACCAACCGGACTTCACTATTGCATGAATTCCGGCTGACGGCGGTTATTATCTGATCGGGTTTGGAAGGGACAAATTTCTACCGGATATTTTCGAGAAGCTCATATGGAGCATGCCTTTTGTTTTAGAGGAAACAAGCCGAATAATGCATTTAAAAAATCATGCCCCGCAACTGATAGGTTAGTGGCATAATATTGATACCAGTGATGATTTGCTGGGATTGGTTGAAAGAAATAAAAAAACTAAATTTGCTGATTCCCGAACTATGAATTTTCTGAAAATAAGCAAATATTTTCGTCAGTGATCGCTTATTCGGCAGACGGACACGCACGCCCTTTCAAGCTGAAAATAAATTTCAAGATGTTTTTGCTGCGGTCGCTGAAAATCTTCTCGGCAAATATCTTTCCCGATACACGCTTGGATATTTCAGATATAGTCGGATAAATATGAACAGCACCGGCAATTGCGGA
>DLME01000289.1 GCA_002479215.1 Syntrophaceae bacterium UBA7544 | reverse complement strand
TGAAGAAGGATTTTGTGTGTCAAGATGATTTTGGCCACAAAATATGGGGTGTGATGTCGATGTTTGTTGTCGGGCCTGAATTCGTTAGCAAGCGCATTCTCCATAGCTTGCTGTGGAGTAAGCGAGCGAATACTGAATGAGATTGTTCCTTATGAATCGAAGATTCTTTGCGGCTTGCCGCGAAGAGCTTCAATTGTGTTTATTCGTGAAAGCGGTTTTTACAGAATGGTTCTTCGTCCGTTATACCTTTCCGTATCATAATACTTTTCTACGTCTACTAATTTTAATTTATTGATAATTTCTTTCAGGGGAACACCGGTAATTTCTCCGCCCACCAAACTGACCATGCGTCCGAAATCCTCATTGATAATCATGTCCACAGCGGCAATGCCAAACCATCTGGCCATCAGACGATCGCGGGCGGAAGGTGATCCGCCGCGCTGGAGATGACTCAGGATTATGTGGCGTGATTCAAACCCAGTTTTGCGTTCAATTTCAGCGGCAACGTAACTGGCAATTCCGCCTATCGACTCATGCCCGAAATCGTCTATGTAACTATCTTTGAGGAATTCCTGCCCGCCTGCGGGCTTGGCCGCTTCGGCAACCACAATGATGGAATAATTGATTTCACGGCCATGCCGTTGCCGCAAAAGTTCACATACACGTTCCATCTTGAAAGGATACTCCGGTATCAGAATAATATACGCCCCGCTACATTCGCCACCGTGGAGAGCAAGCCAGCCGGCATGGCGTCCCATTGTTTCCACAACAAAAATACGGCTGTGGGAGCCGGCGGTTGTTCTGAGCCGGTCGATTTCTTCCATGATAACGTTAACCGCCGTGTCAAAACCGAGCGAATATTCTGTTCCCGCGAGATCGTTGTCGATTGTCTTGGGAATACCCACTGTTTTGATACCCAGCTTATGTAATTTATAGGCGACACCTAGGGTATCTTCGCCGCCGATGACAACAAGCGCATCAATTCCTAACTTTTTGATGTTATCAATTAGCTTTGCCGAACGGTCATTTTGGGGATTAAACGGATTTGTCCGTGACGTTCCCAGGTTTGTTCCTCCGTAACGATCCCATGCCCGGACGACCTCTTCGTCTAAATGTTTGATGTACCTCTCGCAGCTTTTCGGATTGTCGGGATCAACCTCGATGATGCCCTTCCAGCCTTCGGTAATGCCCAGAACTTCAAATGACATAGAACGGTTTACCGCAATCCTTGGATCAAGCGCGCTTTTCGTTACCCACTTGACTGCGCCATTGAGCCCCGGGCAGTCTCCTCCGCCTGTTAATATGGCTATTTTCATTTTCATAATTTTCTTCTCTCCCTGCGTTCCAGGAATTTTTAAAATGTGTTAAACTATTATGAATATCATTTCCTCTGTTTTCTGTTAATTCGGACTTTGCTGCGGTTGATATTGGGAAAAACTTTTTTACTTTCCTCTGCCTTCTTGTAGAGAAGGGATAAAATTCATTTTAGAATAGGGCGAGAATAGCTCGGAGCTTGATATTGAGCTGATAATAATTTTTATGACTATCCCTGTGATTTTTATTTAGCATGGATGTTACTGATTATCAATAGATCTTATTCCAATTCTCAATCAAAGCGCTATTTTTGTTGGGGGCGTCGTCGGCTTCTTCAATCCGTAGCGGTGGACTGCGTCGTCTTCACCTTGCCGCTTCGATATCATCTCTGATTTAGAAATGATATTATATACAAGTTTTGAAGGTGCCGCAGATGCAGGGACGCGGATTACCTTCCTCATAGATATCAAAACGTTTAATGCCGGAGGCAAGAGCGCTTTTTAAAATTACATTATTTTCATAATAGAGAGGCCCTTTAAAAGCGATATCCAGGCAAAAGGATTTTTCGCTGCTGTCCTGCAGGAGCCGCTCCAGAGATCCTGCCAGTACTAGCAAAGGCTGGGCAAAATCACGTTTGAATCCCAAAAGCCTTGCATATGGACGTAAATAATGGATAGGATTGCCATCGCCTGATATACCGGCAAAACTATAGCCGATATTTCCGGGCAAGAACCAACGGGCAACCTCAGGGGCATCAGGGATAGATTCAAACTGCAGTGGCGTGTATACTGAATCGGGCGAACCGAATTTACCACGGTAATAAAATGTCAGTGTATTCTCCCAAACCTTTTCCGCGGCAATTTTTACGAATGATTTAATTTCTATTTCCAGTCCTTTTTCCACAATTCGATGATGGGCAAGTTCACAGTAAACATCAAGTTTCTCATCAAGACCGATATGCCGATGTTGGACTATCTGCATCTGGCTGTTCAATACTACAAACAGTGATAAAGGGGCTTCTTTGCGGGCGAGCATTATCTGAACAAGGGGATAAATATAGGTGAGCAGGTAAATAAGCGGAAGTCTATCGGAGTTTTTTATCTGACATACTTTGTTAAATCTGGCCAATTGCTCCTTATCGGGAACTATACCGTCTCGCGATACCGTAATTATGGGTAAATATTTTTGGGCATCGAATTTAGATCTTCGTCCCAAAAGCGCCCTAAAAGCGGTAACGAACATAGAAGGTTTTTTATGGAAAGTTAGATCAATGGATGCCGGCAAAGTTTCTCCTCCTCGATATTTCATCCTGATTTCTTTTAATGTGACAATTAATATAGAGAAAAGATAACCGGAGTCAAGTAGAAATGACTACAGGCAGTATGGCAATTTATGCCAATTATAAATCAAAGCGCTATTTTTGTTGGCAGCGTCGTCCGGCAGGGAACCCCGGCGAATAACCTAAAGGTCACACGTGCCTGGGCATGCCCGGAGCGTCGTCGGTTTTTCAAATTCCATATTTTTTGCCGCTCGCTTCATTTCTGCCGAACACTTTAAATTATCGTATATGACGCTTGGCACGACGGCTGCCATTATCCACCTATTTAATTATCATTGCTCAATTGGTTCTTATGTAGTAATTGACTCATAACATAAGATTATGGTATTCTTTTTTAAGTGGCAAAAATGCATATTCATATGCGCATTTTGTCTGTTGTTTATTTCTCATTGGTGTATCAATACCTGATTACGAGGTAAAAGAAATGAAAACCAAATATTGTTCAAAAGCAATAATATGGCTGTTTGTCTTGTCTCTGGTGTTACCGATGTCGCTTAAAGCGCAGGAACCGGAAGAGAACGCGGTCACACAGCCGCCGCGGACTTATTCACAGGAAGAACTAGACAGGCTTCTTGCGCCACTGGCCCTGTATCCGGATACACTGCTTTCACAGGTTCTTATGGCATCAACCTATCCTCTGGAAGTGGTCGCAGCAGACCGCTGGCTTAAAAAGAATCAAAGTCTGACAGGGGATTCGCTGGATACGGCTCTTCAGGAAAAGTCCTGGGACGTAAGTGTAAAATCATTATGCCACTTTCCCAATGTGCTCGCCATGATGAGTGACAAACTTGATCTGACCAATGATCTGGGGAATGCCTTTCTTGGTCAACAGGAGCAGGTGATGAATACAATCCAGAGTCTGCGCGCCAAAGCGCAAGCTCAGGGCAACCTTTCTTCCACAGATACGCAGAAGGTAACTTCCCAGGAAGGGGCAATAGCGATCGAGCCTGCTACCCCCGAGGTTATTTATGTTCCTGTTTATGATCCATGCTGGGTTTATGGCCCCTGGTGGTATCCTGCATGTGCACCTCCGTGGTTTTGGTATCCGGGAGTCGTTGCCGGCGCCGGTTTCTTTTTCGGCCCGGGCATATTTATCGGCCCTCTGGATTTCTGGTGCGGTTTCCGCTGGAATCGGCATCAGATATTTGTCAATGTAAATAAAACATTTGCTGTCCACAGACCTTCAATTACCAGAATGCATGGCGGCACAGAGGTCTGGGCGCACAATCCTGTTCATCGCCGCGGCGTAGCCTATCATAATCCGGAAACTGCCCGTAGGTTCGGTCAGACGGAGCGTCCCGGTGTGGCGGCACGCCAGGCATTTAGAGGCTTTGCTCCTGAAGGCAGAGGGGCGGGCGTGGGTATTAGTCCGCCGGCACGGCCTGATACCGGCCGCCAGATGAGGCAGCCGCAAAGCAGACAAGTTGTACAGCCTCAGAAAGGCCATGCCTTTGAAAGTTTCGGATCAACCGGCAGAGAAGTGACTCAGCATAGTGAACGTGGTCACAGTAGCATTGGCAGTAGCGGAAGAGGTGGCGGTGGATCTCATGGAGGAGGTGGTGGTGGAGGATCTCATGGAGGCGGCGGTGGCGGAGGCCGAATGAGATGAGCAATAGGTGCAAGGTTGAACAGCTACAAATGGAGGAATGGTGATGAGGTTATTTGTGCAGGGAAGAAAAAGTAGTTTAATCAAAACGATCTATTATTGCATCATTATTACGGCCATGTTTATTTTTATCCTTGGCAGCACCAGCTATGCGGCCAAAATGACTCAGCGGACATTTGCTTCGCCGGATAAAGCATTCAGTATGCTGATTGCGGCTGTTAAGAGCGGCGATGCCAGGCAATTAGCTGCCATATTCGGCCCCCAAGGTAAAGATATCTTCCCGGCTGACGAGGAGGCAAATGCCAGGGCACGGGAAAGATTTACCAGGGCTTATGATGAAAAACACAGGCTGGAGAAGATAGGAACAAATAAGATAGTTTTGCACGTGGGTGATAATGACTGGCCCTGGCCTGTTCCGGTTGTTAAAACGGGTAACCGCTGGCATTTTGATACAGAGGCAGGAATAAAAGAGATCATTGCCCGTAGAATTGGCAAGAATGAAATTTCAACCGTCCAGGTTTGCCTTGCCTACGTGGATTCACAATTAGAATATGCCCGAGAGCACCGTGTTGATGGCATGGGTGAATATGCGCAACAGTTGGCCAGCGACCCGGGCAAGAAAAACGGCCTTTGCTGGGATTCAAAAGATGGAGAAAAACCAAGCCTGCTTGGGCCTCTGGTAGCCGGCGCTTCCAAGATAGAAATGAAGGGAATGACAAGGCCGGGAGTGGAACTTTCTCCTTATCATGGATATTATTACAATATACTCAAAAGCCAGGGTAAAGACGCGCCGGGTGGAGCTTACGATTATGTTGTGGATGGGAAAATGATTGGCGGATTTGCTTTGGTTGCCTATCCGGCTGTGTATGGCTCTTCAGGGATAACAACATTTATAGTGAATAAGGACGGAATCGTTTATCAGAAAGATCTGGGTAAGGATACAGAAAAGATTGCCGAATCGATGGACAGCTATAATCCTGACCCCGCCTGGAAAAAAGTGGATTGATGTGTCCTGACCAATATTTGACTTTACAAACACTGCCCAAGTAAGTCTCGTCACTTTTAACGAGTTCACTTACTAGTCCTCAACCCATATGAGCTAACAAAAGTGAATAATATCGTTTGAAATCTTCGATATGCCAAGAAAATAGACCTGACCCCATTCCTCAGAGCGGCCGCCCGGATTAACTTACGCCATCCAGTATCTCTCGTACTTTCTGAAGCAACTTATTTATTTGAAAAGGTTTCCCAATGTATCCCGCTGCGCCCGTCTCCAGGATTTTCTTCACTTGGCCATTCATTGAGTAACCGCTGGCGATGAGAACTTTTGCGAGCGGACTGTTTTCCCGTATCCATTGCAGACATTTATGTCCGCCCATGCCAGGCATTCCCAGATCAAGGATAACCAGCGCGATTTTTTCCTCGGTTCGACCTAGTACTTCAATAGCTTCTTCCCCGCTGGCGCCGGTAAAGACCCGGTACCCGAACCGTCTCAGAATGGCCGATGCGAACGTTCTGATGGCTTCTTCATCGTCCACGAGCAGGATGGTCTCTGTTCCACCCCTGGGCAGATCGCCTTCGGTCTTTTTCTCTTCGGGCACCGCCTGACGTTCAGCAACCGGCAGATAGAGTTTGAAGGTCGTTCCCTGATCTACCTCGCTGTAGCAGGAGATGTAGCCTCCGTAGCTCTTTACGATACCGTATACGGAGGCAAGCCCCAGGCCCGTTCCTTTGCCGAATTCCTTCGTGGTAAAAAACGGCTCGAAGATGTGCTCTACTATATCCTTATCCATCCCCTCTCCCGTATCGGAGACGGACAGGAGAACATACTCCCCGGCACGTGCACCAACATGGCTATCCAGATAATCATCGGTAAGCGTGACGTTTGCGGTTTCTATCACCAGTGTCCCTCCATCCGGCATAGCATCGGCGGCGTTGGTTCCGAGGTTCAGCAGAACCTGTTCGATCTGTACCGGGTCGGCGTTAACAGGTGCCAACTCTCTTTCGAGATGGAGATTGATATCGATCATCTTCGGCAACGTTCTTTCGAGGATTTTTCTGAGGCTGATGATCTCCTTGTTGAGGTCGAGAACGACGGTTTTGGATTCGGCCTTACGGCTGAATGGGTGAAGCAGCCGGACGAGTTGCGCGGCATGTTCACCCGCTTTTTTTATCTCCCCGAGTTGCACATAATCCGGATCGGTCTCGCTTTTTTCCAACATCAACAATTGGGTATAACCGTTGATCACATGCAATATATTATTGAAATCATGTGCTATACCGCCGGCAAGAATACCTATCGCCTCCATTTTTTGGGCCCGCTGCAGTTGTCGTTCGGTTGCTTTCAACGCCGTGACATCCCTGGTTACCGACAGAACGTGAGGGGCGCCGAGGTAATCAAAAAGACCGGCGGACATGAGCCCCGTCTTGACGATACCGCCTTTGGCCACGAGGCGGACCTCCATATTGTTCACGACGCCCTTGGCTTTCAGTTCTTGAACCAATGTTTGTCTGTCCTCGGGGTCGTCCCAAATCTTCAAATCCTCAATGGTGCGCCCGATCACCGCATCCCTGTCATACCCGAACATTGTCGTGAATCCGTCATTGATATCGACATACCTGTCGTCAGCGAGCCCGCTGATGGCGATCGAATCGGGACTCGTACGAAAAGCGGCCCGAAATCGCTCCTCGCTTTGCCGGAGGCTTTTACTCATCTCCAGCTCTTTTGACAAGGCCCTTTGAAGGCCGCTGAGCATCATCGCCGTCGTCAGGGTGACAAACGTGTTCAGGAGAATGAAATTCAGCGATATCACCAGCCACCGCTCGATGGCGTTCGTCGGATCGACGATCCACTTCGGCTGGCCGAAGGCGATGAACAGGGCAACGGCCGACAGGGCAACGAAATTCATCATCAGGGCAAAAAACGACGCCCTCAGCCCGATGAGCGCCCCCACCATGACCGATGCGCCAAAAAGCCAGATGTAGCCGGCTCCCACGCTTCCCAGCATGAACAGGAGTCCGACACCCAATAGATAGAGTACCAGACAGCCGGACCAGGCGCGGATATTCAACGGGATACGACGACCAAAAAGGATGGCGACCGCCATTCCATAGGCGAACACATCCAGGATGATGACGTCCAACCGCCCCTCGACATAAGCGAGAAGGAGGGATGGAATCAAAACGGCTGGTCCTAGAACGGCGGCGATGAAGCAGGTAGCGAACAATATCCGCTCGCGCCAGAGGGTAAGCATGTCGCTGCTCCATACATAGGAAGGCAGAAAGCGCTTTTCCAGGGCGGAGAACCAACGGAGGAATATCCTGCCGGGATCCGTGAAGAACCTGTCAAATCGTCCTTGGCGCATATACTCCTAAAAGCCGTTTGATAAGAACTTCCTTTTTCACGATGGGAGTATATGAACAAGGATCTTGTATGTCAATGAAATATAGACCGCAAAATGCGGGGTGTGGTATCGATGTTTGTCGTCGGGTGTAAATTCGGTAGCGAGCGCATTCTCCATAGCTTGCTGTGGAGTAAGCGAGCAAATACTGAATAATATTGTTCCTTAAGAATCGAAGATTCTCTGCGGCTTGCCGCGGAGAGCTTCAATTGTGTTTATTCGTGAACCTCCAATTCCGAAAGCGAAGCTTATAACCTAATAACCTGAAGGTCACGCGAGGTCACACGTCGAAATTGGTAAGTTGAATTAATGAAACTCAGATATTACAAGCGCGGTGCGGTAATATCTGCAAGTTGAATTAATCCCGCGTGTGAAGCTTAGCAGGGCAATATAAAGATCCCGCTAGGCGGAGGGAATACCCCAGAGCTTGCTTTGGTGGTTCATGCCCGTGATTACGGATTGAAGTCCTGCATTTTCGTGAAGGTTAGCGTTTTGTTGCTTTCAGGAAGAAGTTAATGACCTTTTATTTTTCTCTGAATTCCGGTTTTTACCGAAATGACTGACGATGAAACTAACCCATCTCCAGAAGAATTTTGTTTAGCTCTTTTAGCTCGTCACGCAGTTCGGCGGCTCTTTCAAATTCCATATTTTTTGCCGCTTGTTTCATTTCTTTCGTAAGCTTGGCAATCAACGCCGGCAAATCTTCCTCTGTAGCTGGAGTAATCTTGCTCTTCGGCGCTATCGGCACCGTCATATA
This sequence comes from Syntrophaceae bacterium UBA7544, assembly GCA_002479215.1. Lineage (GTDB taxonomy): Bacteria > Desulfobacterota > Syntrophia > Syntrophales > Smithellaceae > UBA4810. The sequence goes on along the minus strand of DLME01000289.1, from coordinate 9,083 downwards.
GTCAGCTTCATAAATTGAACTTAAAACATTGCTGATCGACTTTTTAATTGATTCCGGTGTTATATCATTTTCTTCATTATATTTATGCTGAATAATCCGGCGCCTTTTTGTTTCATCAAGACAGGCCTGAATGGACTTGGTAACTACGTCGGCATACATAATAACTTTTCCGGCAATATTACGCGCGGCGCGTCCGCTGGTCTGAATAAGCGCCCGCTCCGAGCGCAAAAATCCTTCTTTGTCGGCATCAAGAATCGCTACCAGCGATACTTCGGGAATGTCCAATCCTTCACGCAACAGGTTCACTCCGATAAGAACATCGAATTCCCCCAGGCGCAAGTCTCGGATAATTTCCACCCTCTCCAATGTATGTATATCGGAATGAAGATAGCGCACTCTAATATCCAGGCCTGCGTAGTAATCAGTTAAATTTTCCGCCATTCTTTTGGTTAGAGTTGTTACCAGCACACGTTCATTCTTTTTAATTCTCAGTCTGATTTCTTCGAGCAAATCGTCAACCTGATGCTTTGCCGGTTTTACTTCAATTTCCGGGTCCATCAGCCCTGTTGGACGAATGATTTGCTCCACTCTTTTACCATGCGTTTTTTGCAATTCATAAGCAGCTGGAGTTGCTGAAATATATAGTCTTTGATTGGCCAATGCCTCATATTCGTCAAAACGCAAGGGGCGGTTATCCAGCGCGGAAGGCAGGCGAAAACCATATTTCACCAGAGTTTCTTTGCGTGATCTGTCGCCCCTAGACATTCCTGCTAACTGCGGCAATGTGGCGTGGCTTTCATCGATAATGATAAGGGCGTCCTGAGGTAAATATTCCATCAGAGTCGGCGGAGGTTCGCCGGGCTTGCGTCCGGTAAGGTGCCGGGAATAATTTTCTATCCCCTGGCAGTAGCCCATCTCTTCCATCATTTCCAGATCAAAATTAGTACGCTGTTCCAGACGTTGCGCCTCCAGTAACTTATTTTGTTCTTTATATTCGGCCAGCGTCTGCGCCAGTTCCGCGCAAATATCAGCAGTCGCCCTTTTCAGATTATCGCGAGTTGTAACATAGTGGCTGCCTGGATAAATTGCCGTTTTGTTAACGGCTCCTAATTTCTTGCCGCGCAATGGATCAATAAGTGTCATTGATTCTATCGTGTCACCGAAAAATTCTACCCGCAGCGCCTGCTCGTTTTCATAAGGAGGAAATATTTCCACTACGTCACCGCGCACGCGAAAAGTGCCGCGATGGAAATCAATGTCATTGCGCTCATATTGAATTTCCACCAGCCGCTTTAAAACTTCTTCGCGCGGAAATTCCATACCCGCTTCCAACTGCACAAGCATTCCCAAATAAGCTTCGGGTGATCCCAATCCATAAATGCAGGATACGCTGGCCACAATAATTACATCACGCCGGGTTAAAAGCGAATGTGTTGCCGAATGACGCAGCTTGTCGATCTCCTCATTGATGGCCGAATCTTTTTCTATATATGTATCCGTTCTGGGCAAGTATGCTTCCGGCTGGTAGTAATCGTAATAACTGACAAAATACTCCACGGCATTTTCCGGAAAGAGGCCTTTGAATTCCTCATACAATTGCGCGGCCAGAGTTTTATTATGCGCAATAATCAACGCCGGTCTTTGCACGGAGCAAATAACATTGGCAATCGTAAAAGTTTTACCCGAACCGGTCACACCCAAAAGAACCTGATGTTCTTTTCCCTTTTCTAAACCTTTTACTAAATTTGAAATTGCCTGCGGCTGGTCTCCTGCCGGGACAAAATCAGTTATCATTGAAAATTTTTCCATACTGTCGCCTTTAGCTGTCAGTTTTCAATCTTATAAGAATAACACCGGCTCCCGCAATATCGCATCCCTCGCCCGATAAGCACAAGCGGCGGCTTGAGGATGCGTATCCTTAAGGGCAGTTATTTGTCTTAGATTATCCGCCGTGCGCAAAATCAGTGTAGCCATATCTCCTTCAGTTATTCCCGTCGCCTTTATCACATTTTCCCAACTGCGTCCCTGCGCCCAGTAATACATGGCCACTCCTGCCGCCGGATAAAGTTTTGCCGTTATAAACGAGGCTGCCTGCAAACGGCGTGAGAGCGGCCGGATTACCAGCATTACCTTCCTTAAAGCATGAATAAGTTTTGGCGGCAGGTCTTTTGCAGTCAGCCTGATTTCAGCATCACGGTCATAGGCAAAAAAAGCGACAATAGCCGCCAGAATTTTTTCGTCTTCTTCGGGAAAAGCCCCCTCGCGCAAACATTGCGCTATAAGCAGAGGATGATCGAGCCGTAATCGCGCCGCCCAATGGCCATCGTCGGTTAGTTGACTTGATTCATTTATAAAGCCTTCATCTTGTAAAAATTTCATATGGCGGTAAAAATCTTCCCAAAGCGACTTGGCCGCTGAAAAAGATGCTTGCCGGTCTCGTTTACTTTGCTGATAAGCGGCCAGAGATCTTTCAAAAATACCGCGAATATCGGAAAGTGTCTGAGATAACAGTAAATTTAACACCATCGCAAAATCGTTTTTCAACTGGCTTAAAATATCTTCCGGCATTCTGAACAGCAAACGGCGGACATGCCTTAAATCCATAAATTTACCGCTTATGGGCAGCATAAAACCGATATTGTCCTGACCGCGACGCCCCGCTCTGCCCGTCATTTGCCGAAATTCAGTTGCCGAAAGAGGATGAAAATCATGTCCATTAAATAAATCCGAATTGAAAAGAACTATCGTGCGCGCCGGGAAATTTACTCCAGCAGCTATCGTGGTAGTCGCGAAGATCACTCGCAGATGTCCTTTATTCATCATTTCTTCGACCAACAGCTTCCATGCGGGTAATTGACCGCCGTGATGAGCGGCAATACCAAACGACTGGAGAGTCTTTAATTGCCTATGATTTTGTAATGCAGGGAAACGTTCCAACATTTTCCGCAGTGAATCGCTGAATTCTGCAGTATGCGACATAGGTGGGATTACCGCGCTTGTTGTTAACGCGGCATCGCATTCCGCTCGCGATTTCAAAAAAAAGATAGTCGGTAAAAGGTCGAATCGCTCCAATATTCTGATAATGCCCCCATAATCGGGCATCCGCTTTCGGGTAAAGCCGCCGGTATTATTTTTTTTCATAAATTCTGTAACCGGTAATGAAATCTTTTTCCCTTCCAAAAAAGGCAATAGTCTGCCGGAAGGATGCAAAAAAAGAGGATATAGAGGAACGGGGCGTTTTTCTTCCTTAATGACCACGCATTGTTTTCTACGGATAGTTTCGAGCCATTGCGCGATTTCCTCTCCATTGCCGATTGTTGCCGACAAAAGCAATAAATTTATCCGTACCGGAAGGTAAGTCATTACTTCTTCCCAAACGACGCCGCGGTCAACATCACCCAGAAAATGAGCCTCATCCAGGATGACCAAATCGCAATTTAAGTCATACCCATGATGCATGGCATCGTAGAGCTGGTTGCGTAAAATTTCCGTAGTGCCGACAATAATCGGCGCCTCGGTATTTTCTTTGGTATCACCGGTGATGATACCCACATTTTCCTGGTCAAAATGAAGGGCGAATTCCACCCACTTGGAATTGGAAAGCGCCTTCAGCGGTGAGGCATACCAGGCACGGCCTCCCTTTTTCAGCACAGATAAAATTGCTTCCCGGGCGATCCATGTTTTACCGGAACCAGTGGGCGCAATGACCAGACAATCTGTTTTTTTTATAGCTTCCAGCGCTTTTATCTGAAACTCATCGGGAATAAATGAAGTTGGATGAGGCTTCCCTATTTGCGCCAGTACACTTTTTAAATCCGGAGATATTTCGGGTTTATAATATGCTGAGTATTCTTTTCTTTTGAATTTATTACTGCTAGCAGAAGAGCGTTTAGCCTTAAAGGGCCTTTTATTAAAAATAATCTTTGGTCGCATTATAAATATATTTTACCACAAACCGATTTAATGGTAAAGGAACCAGCCTGGGTTATGCAAAAAAAAGAAAAAATATTTTGGGGCTGGTATATCGTCGCGGGTGCTTTTTTGGTAATGGCAGTCAATTACGGCACCCGCTATTGTTTTGGTGTTTTCGTCAAGCCAATATCGGATGAACATGGCTGGTCGCGTTCGGTAATTTCTCTGGCCGCGACAATCAACATGATGGTTTATTCTATAGGAGCCATTTTCGTCGGCCGCATGCTGGATCGAATCGCCCCCCTCTGGATTATGACCATAGGCGCCATAATTGCCGCGGCGGGATATATTTTAACCGGTTTCATTGACACCCCTTTCAGTTTCTATCTTACATACGGTCTGCTCGTCGGTTTGGGCGCGGCCGGAATGGGCGTTGTTGTCTGCAGTTCGTCGGTCGGCAAATGGTTCATTAAAATGCGCGGCGTTGCTCTCGGCATTGCCACAATGGGAATAAGTTTCGGAACTATGACACTTACACCTCTGACGGGTTATCTTTGTGAATATTTCAGCTGGAGAATAGGCCTGTTTGTTCTAGGAATCATAACATTCGTTGTCGGAATCGCCGTTTCTCAAACACTGATGCACAAAACCCAGCCCGAAGCATACGGTCTTCTTCCCGATGGAGATAAAATAGCTCTGCCTGTTCAATTATCAAATTTACCGGTAATCAATAGAGTTTCCTCGGCAGTTGTTTTTCGCGATATACGATTTTGGACATTAGCTATATGCCATGGCTTGATTATTATGGTCGTAATGTCTGTCTTTGTTCATCAAGTAGCTTATGCAATGGATAATAATATTGAAAATATAACTGCGGCAACATCCCTTGCTGCAGTAAGTATGACCGGATTTTTTGGCCAGTTTTTCTTCGGCTGGTTAAGTGACCGTATGCATGACCCGAAATATGCTTATTTTCTGGGTATATTATTTCTGCTTACCGGCATGATTCTGCTTTTTTACGCTCACAGTGTCACTACCCTCTATCTTTATGCTATTATCTATGGATTTGGTTACGGTTCTCTTGCCCCCATTTTGCCGATAATTGTCGCCGACCGCTTCGGCAGGCATGTTTTGGGATCGATTTATGGATTACTTACATTTTTTATCGGCATCGGAGGAAGCATAGGTCCTATTTTGGGTGGCATTATTTATGATAAACTTGGATCATACCAATATCTATGGGGAATTAACATTGCGATATTAGCAGGAATATCACTAATTATTCTGAACTTAAAAAAAGGCAACCAATTTAAGGCCGGTTCCAGCGATTAAATGTATTATTCATTTTTTTAAAGCATTGAACGTTTCTTTCAACATTTATGTACGCTGCAAACTTCTTTATTAAGAGAGCCTTAAAGATAAAAAATATATTTTTCATTTAAATATTAAATACTTAAAAAATATATTCGCCACTAACGGTTTTTGGCACGCTTATTTCATAATCATAATTAAAAGAAGATTTTTAAAGTAGGATACCAAGGAGGACTAGTGGTTATGAAAAAAATGATACAAACAACACTTTTAGCGGCTTTTGTAATTTTGACGACAGCGTCTTTTAGCTATGCCCAATTCAGCGTTACCGGAAATAATGGTTTCCCTTTCTTCCATCTGGGCTGTTTAATTATCGGCGGACTGATAATTGTTTCACTAAAAAGAAAATATACCAGATTATACATGAGCGAAGCTATTGGGTCATTTGCCCTGTATACTGTTTTGGTCGCTCTTTTTACCGCACCAGTGGTAGACGCTTTGAAAACTTTAATTAATTAACCCTTCTCCTTCTAAGCTATAACCGTAAAAACCCCGTGCAATCTCTGGCGGGGTTTTTATTAATAAGACTCCAATTCCGAAAGCGAAGCGTATCGGAATTGATAAGTCGAATTAATGAAACTCAAATATTACAAACGCAGTGCCGTAATATTTGTTAGTTGAAATATCCCGACGCAGGCGGAGGATATCGCAGATATCCGTGGTATCCCGCAAAGCGAAGCGACGCGGGATTAGTGACATCATTTATAGTGATTTAAGTCATTCAGAATGTTTTTATGAATCAGCATCAACCAGTGTGGTCAAGCGCACAGATACGGATTGGGCTAGCTTTTGTAAAAGACTGGTTTCCATGTCCGGCGTATAACGATTATGGTAAGCATCACCATTATTCCAACTTCCTACAATTTCATCGCGAAATTTGAACGGCACTATCGCTAAAGACCTAACAAAATATTTGTTGTTTGAAGGCAATAATTTGTAAAAAGGCGGCAAATCTTTATTGGCCAGAACCGGTTTCAAGCCGGCAGGAAGAATCTCGCGAAACAACTCCGGCGTTATTATATTAAGCCTATTTTTTAAAATATCTGAAGATTTTATTGCCGTAACAATGGGCGCGACACTTTCCGTATTCAATAAAGTAAGCCAGACAAAAGGGACTCTAAATTCCTTTTCGATTCCCGCAAACAGAGTTTCAAACAGCCCCATGACATCTTTTGCATCGTTGAGGCTTGCTTCAATTTTATCGAAGCGAGCGGCAATTTCTTCATTGATCCGTTGAACATCTTCCTTTTTATCCATTTCTGTCACCTTTCCCAGTGCGCGTAAATGACTGCATGATCGGACGGCTTTTCGGCAAGCCTTGAGGCTAAATCGATAGCGCAGCTTCTGGACTTCACAGCGAGTGATTTTGTAGCCAGAATGTGATCAACGCGCCAGCCCAGCTTTCGGCTTACGGAATCTTTTACTCGATAATCGAAAAAAGTATACTGGCCCGTTTCATCGGGGTGATATTTACGGAATACATCGACAAAACCCCATGCCTTAACTTCGTTATAAGCATTCCACACTTCAGGATTAAAACAAACATGCCCCAAAATTCTTTTCGGGTCGTGCACATCTATATTTTCCGGCGCCACGTTAAGATCGCCGCACCAAACTATGGCATTTTGCGGCTGAAAGTGCTTCTCCAGATATTTTTTCAAACGCGCAAACCACGCCAGTTTGTACGCGTACTGTGGACTTTCTATTTCTTGACCTTGTGGAACATAGGTGTTTATTATCGTCAGATCTTTGTATGTTGCAACAATTAAACGGTCAGGATCGGCAGGTTCAATATCAAAGCCAAAAACTACTTTTTGCGGTTTTTGCTTTGAGGCAATGGCTACACCACTATATTGTTTGTTGCCGCTGAATACTATTTGATACCCCAATGCTTCAAATTCTGCCGCGGGAAATTTAGCGTCGTCAACTTTTGTTTCCTGCATGCAAAAATAATCTGGATTATTTTTCTGCAACCAGGGCAAAACAATGTGCAAACGTGAGCGTATAGAATTTACGTTATAACTGGCAATCTTCATATTAGGCGTTGCCTTTCTTTGTGTTGGCTTCAATGAACCTCACCGCCTCAATCAGCGGGGGATACGACCCAATTGATCCCGAATAGCTTCGCTTTCGGGATCAATTCAGCTTACAGATATTAATTCGCTACGCTTTTAATATCTGAGTTTCATTGATTCCACTTACACTTCAAACTTCACTTCGCTTGTTTTCAGCGAGTGTCATTGATTTAATACCACGAGTGGAGATTGCGCTCAAGATTTTTTGCAACAATTAAAAAAATTGTGTATAAAAAGCGATGGAAAGAGTGGATGTAACTGTTATAGGAGCGGGTGTAATCGGTTTGGCTATAGCGGCCGAAATCGTTAAACCGGGCTTAAATGTATACATTTTGGAAAAAAATGTGAATCATGGCGGAGGAATCAGTTCCCGTAACAGTGAAGTAATACACGGAGGGATGTATTATCCCGAAACATCGCTCAAGGCAACACTTTGTGTTTCCGGACGTCAAATGCTCTACGATCTTGCCGCAAGATTTAAAATCCCTCATAAAAAGATTGGCAAACTCATTGTAGCGGTGAAGCCTGATGAGATCGCCGATATTGAAAGGCTTCATTCTAATGGCCGTAAAAACGGCGTAACGTCACTATCAATTCTAAGCAAACAGCAGATTGCTAAAATGGAGCCGAATATTAAAGCTTATACAGCTCTTTACTCACCTGAATCCGGCATCATCAGCGCCCACGATTTAATGAATTACTATCTAGCTTGCGCGCTAAGCAAGAAGACATCGATTGTTTATCACACAAAAGTTGTTCAGATAGAAAAGGAGGCCGGCGGTTACCGGCTTTTTACGCACAACGCAAAAGGCGAGAGCTTTGAATTCAATTCTGCCATTGTAATTAACGCCGCTGGACTGGAATCCGATACTATAGCTAATATGATAGGAGGCAACTACCATCTGTATTATTGCAAGGGCAATTATTGCGGCATATCAGGAGTTAAACAGGGAATTGTACAACGGTTAATTTATCCGGTACCGGACAAGAAACACATTGGTTTGGGCATCCATCTGACTATCGATTTAAATGGGAGATTAAAGCTTGGCCCTGATACCACTTATATTCCCCGCGTCGAAAATTATAATGTGAAAGCTGAAATAACTGACTGTTTCTATCAGAGCGCCAGAAAATTTCTGCCTTTCTTAAAGGAAGAAAATGTTCATCCCGATATGGCCGGTATCCGTCCTAAATTGCAGGGACCGGATGATGATTTTCGCGATTTTGTTATTAAAGAAGATTCTCCCGGCTTTATCAATCTTGTCGGCATCGAATCACCGGGTTTAACCGCCTCACCCGCTATCGCCAGATATGTAAAAAATATTTTATTCCATTTCTAAGTCAAAGCGCTATCTTTGTTAGCAGCCTCGTCGCCTTCTCCTTGCCGCCTCGATATCCTCTTTGATTTAGAAATGGTATTAGATGGAAAAGCTAAATTACAACAATTATCAATTATAACAAATCAAATTCTTTTTGAATTTTTTGAAAACGATTTTGAGCAAAGTACATTCCCAAAGTAGGAGATAAGCGATTCAGCCACCATATTAACTTCCATAGCGAAGGCACAACAATTATCGCTTTATTTTTCGCAATCGCGTTTAACACCTTTTTGGCAAATATATCCGGGGACATTGGTTTAAATTTTTCCCACATATCACGCAGTTTTTCGTTGGGAATGTTCATTAATATTTTGCCGTACTTCCCTCCCTGCAAAATAGGCGTACG
>DLME01000167.1 GCA_002479215.1 Syntrophaceae bacterium UBA7544 | reverse complement strand
CAGGTGTATCAACCCCATGCACCAATATGCTGGAAAGAGACGTTGTTTTTGGCGGAACAGATCGTTTAAGAGAAACGATTAAGGGTGCAATTGAAATAATGGAGGCTGATGCATATTTTGTGCTCTCGGGTTGTACGGCTGGAATCATTGGTGATGATATTAATAGTGTAACTGAAGAATTCAGAAAACAGAACTTGCCGGTTTATCCCATCGAAACACCGGGGTTTATGGGGGAAAGTTACAGAGGGTATGAGATTGCTTTTGCAGCATTTTTAAAGTATATAGTCAAACCGGCAGACAGGCAGAATAATTTGGTCAATTTGCTGGGAATTATGCCGTATCATGACCCGTTTTGGGAAGGTAATTTTGAAGAACTTACCAGGATTCTCGAAAAGTTAGGACTGAGGGTTAATACGTTTTTCACGCGCCATCAAGGCATAAAAGATATCCGTGATTCTTCGGCAGCTTCCTTGAATATTATAATTTCACCCTGGCTTTTAAAAAGTGCTGCTAGGGAATACGAGGAAAGTTTCGGAATTCCCTGTCTCAGGTGGCCGGGATTACCCATTGGCGCGAGCGATACATCAGCTTTTATTCGTGCAGTGGCAAAAGCGCTGCGTATTGAAAAGCGTGCCGAAACCGTTATTAAAAATGAAGAAGATTACGTTTATAGTTACCTGGAAACTGCCATCGGTGCTGTGAGTTGGAAGCAATTTGCCGTCGTGGGTGATGCCAATACAGTTGTGGGGGTAACCCGTTTCCTCGCGAATGACTATAGTTTTACTCCAATTGTTTCTATCATTACGGACCCGGTGTTCCGGACGGAAGATATGGAGCGGATAAAAGAACAGTTAAGGTCGCTCGACTATGCCCGTCCACCCAACATTGTTTTTGAAACTGACCAGTGGAAAATTCAAAAAGAACTTGAGTCTCATGAAGCTATTACTTTACTGGTAGGAAGCACGAATGAGCGCGAATTCGCTATGCAAAGAGGTATCCAGTGTAACGTTATTTCTTATCCAATAACGGACCGGCTTATCTTTAACCGGACTTATGCAGGATATCGGGGAAGTCTGACTTTTGTGGAGGATTTGTACGACAATCTATAGCTTAAATGTAAGAACATTTTGTTTTCGAATCGATTAATCCCCAATTCAAGGAGGTGCGATTATAACACGATTTTTAGTGAAGAAAATCCGTTGCAGAAGAAAAATAAATTAATCATAACAAATATTGGTTTAAGGAGAAGGATAAATACAAAATGAAAAGCAAAAAATTACGGTTTCTTGGATTTTTACTCATAGCAGTACTAATTGCGGTTTTAACTATGAGTGTAGTTAGCTGCACCACCAAGACTACAACGATGACAAAAGCACTCATCTCAATTTCCGTGACACCGTCGTCCACAGGGAGTTTAGCCGTGGGGACTGCCGCATCTTTTTCGGCTGTGGGCACTTATTCCGACAACTCAACCGCCGATATTACGAATCAGGCTACTTGGACGAGCGATAACACAGCGGCAGCAACATTATCTCCAGGTGGAACCGCAACTGCCGTCGCGGCGGGTACAGCCAATGTCACCGCAAGTCTCTCGGGCATTACCAGCCCATCTGTAAAGTTAACGGTTATTTCGCTGTCATCAATTTCGGTGACACCGGCTGCATTGCCTATTCTCACGGTTGGGGCAACCCAGCAGTTTAGTGCAGCTGGGACCTATTCTGATGGTTCAATTGTAAATATCACTTCCCAGGTAAATTGGGCGAGTGATAATTCGGCAACAGTGGCCATTACCTCTAATGGTTTGGCAACTGTTGCTTCGGCTGGGACAGCAAATATTACAGCGACGCTGAATGGAGTAACCAGTGCAAAGGTCTTATTAACAGCGGAAACAATAGTTTCTATAGACGTGCAACCTGCCGTCCCCGCTAAGTTATCGGTTCGTTCCAGTCAACGCCTTTCCGCAACGGCAAAATTTACTGACGGTTCAACCGGGGATGTCAGTTCGCTGGTAAACTGGACATGGACTGGCAGTTCTTCAGGAATCGTTTCAATTGGTCCAACCGGGGTTATTACCGGCGGGGCAGTCGGCACCGCCAACATTACGGCGACTTTGAACGGAGTATCGAGTCCTGCCGTGTTGTTCACCGTGGTAACGCCTTAAGTCTTAATGTATTGGGATGAAAATAATTCTGTAATAATTTCAGGCTCGCTCCCGGCTCCAGCTACAGGCATTCGTTTTAAGTCATGCCTGTAACTGGAGCCTAATACCTCATTTAGATGACTGGAACACCAACACGCACGAATTTGCTGCACAAAAAGGCTTTCAATATATATTCGGAATCACTCTTGTCTAAAATAGGTTTCCAGTCCATGTAGAAGAGAGGCTCTCCGAAGTAGTATGGTGAGAAANNGGCTTTCAATATATATTCGGAATACAAAAAAGCCGGATTTTTGTGGAGGATTTTTTACGCTGACTGTTAATCGAAGGGTGTAAATAAATATGAATAAAGCCATACTGCAAATTAAACTTGCATCTGACTCAGACTTCTCAGGCATCATGGATTTGATTAAACAAGTCATTTCCGCCATGGCTCAAAATGGTATTTTTCAATGGAACGAAGCTTATCCGAACAGCGATGTTGTTTCCAAAGATATTAAGGAACGCGAATTATTCGTATTGAAAATCGGAGAGTTTGTCGACGGAATAGTGACCTTAAATGATGGAAAATCAATCGAATTTGGAAAAAGTTGCGTTCCCGAACTACAAAAGAAAGAACTTATTTTACATCGATTGGCGGTTCGTCCCGGGTAT
>DLME01000045.1:24835-32993 GCA_002479215.1 Syntrophaceae bacterium UBA7544 | reverse complement strand
GAGAATCTTCGATTCTTAAGGAATAATATCATTCAGTATGCGCTCACTTACCCCGCAACAAGCTACGGGGAATGCGCTCGCCACCGAATTCAACTGTTAAGCCCATCCTTCCACCGCAAGGGCGTCATGTAATTCGTCGGGATGATGACGGCAACGATATTCGAGATGGCTTGACTCCGCATGAGCTTTGCTGTAAGGCCATCCGTCCGCCATACGGTTGCGCTCGTGTAACTCATGCACGAGCACGTAACCTCGTTCCTGCTCAATTATATCATCATCAATCCAAACTTCATTTTTTGGAACAAATTCATAGACCTTATCATGCCCACCTTCTGTAAAATCAATATCAAACGTGCTCCTCACCAGCCTGCCATTGACCAACCAAACCGTGATTCCATTTTCTAGCTTTTTCCACATTTTTTCGTGCACTTCTTTTCCATCCGGGAGTTTCTGTCCATGTTTGGTTACCTTTTTCAGATCACCGGCACGTCTGCGTTCTTTCCTTTCCTGTTTATCAGCTTCTACTAATGCATCACCATACGGCATTCCCTGTTTCATCAAGCGATATTCTACCAATAAATGATCAATAAAAAATTGTTTTTCATCGTGATGGGCTTCTTGATCTAACCACAGTTCTTTTTCCGGTATGTAAGAATATCGGAAGTGCTGGCCAAAATTGGTGAACTCCTCATCGATATGCCCGCGAATGTAACTGCCGTCAACTATCCAAATCTTAAGATCCCCGCGTTTATCTGTCAGTTTTAGGTAAGGAGGCTTCAGAGGTTCTTTCATGGAAATATCCCCTTTCTCGACTATTAGCTTATATTATGTCAAATTTGTTTAACTTTTTCAATACCTAAAGCTTACTAAATGCAAAATTACTAATTCTTTATCCGCTTCCACCATTCAACAAAGCAATTGTCTTGTTTATGCTATTGGTGGGCGATTGGCAAGAGTAATTGGAACAGACATAGGCAGTAGCCTTGCCGCCGATGCTTAATTGTGACTTTAAAAAAGGCGCAATTCTTTCTATGTCCGGAAGAATCTCGACGGCCGGCCGGAAAAGAACCACCTTGTTGGGCACAAAAACGGCTCTCAACGCCTTCACCATATCCTTTGTATCCCGTTTCTTTAGGTCTCCGGCAATAACCACTTCATATGATGGTCCCAGGGCAAAATCGAATGCGACAAGAAGCTGTGTATATGCAGGTGGAAACTTGACGACTTGGGCGGAGAACATTTTTCCGATGGCAGCAGACATACTTTCTAATTCGGTGTTTCCCGTTATCCGTGCCAGACGAAGAAGATTGAGCATGGAGACGGAATTGCCCGAAGGTACGGCACCATCGTGTGCTTCTTTCTGGCGAACCAACAGTTCTTCGCCGTCGTCCGGTGTAAAGTAAAATCCGCCGTCTTTTTTATCCCAGAAATGATCCAGGAGATGTTTGTTCAACATCAGGGCAGTATCAAGATGGCCTATTTCAAAGGTAGCTTCATAAAGTTCGAGCAAACCCCAGATGATAAATGCGTAATCATCTACTGTTGCCTGAATGGATGCAATACCATCCCGAAAACGGTGTAACAGTCTTCCGTCAGAGGTGCGCATGCGGTTAAGAATGAAACCGATTGCCCGACGGGCGGCCTCGGCAAAAACAGGTTCATTAAACACCTGCGCCCCTCGCGCCAAAGCGACAATCATAAGACCGTTCCAATCGGTCAGAATTTTATCATCTCTGAATGGATGTATGCGCTTATCTCTGCTGACCAAGAGCTTTTTTCTAATTTCGTTTAAGTGTCCAGTTAATTTCTCCTCAGAGATATTCAAATGTTGGGCAATTTCATTGAGCGGACTTTCCAGATGAGGAATAAAGTGCCCAGCGAGTCTTTGTTCCGAGAGAATACTTTCGGCGGCAGAATTTTCAGCTTTAAAGACAGCTAAAAACAAATCAGCATCATCTTTTTTTAGAATACCGCGAATTTTTTCTTCTGTCCAAAGATAGAACTTACCTTCCACCCCTTCGCTGTCGGCATCTTCGGCTGAGTAAAAACCGCCAGCAGTGTCCGTCATATCACGCAATACATAAGTAAATATTTCCCGGGCAGTGTTTTCGTATTCCTTTTTGCCTGTTGCCTGATACGCCTCAATGTAAGCCATGGCAATGAGGGCCTGATCGTAGAGCATCTTTTCGAAGTGCGGCACGAGCCATTCGGCATCTGTCGAATAGCGATGAAAGCCGAATCCGATCTGGTCATAAATACCTCCCCGGCGCATATTCTGAAGAGTTTCTTCCACCATTTTTAGCGCTACGGATTCATTCTTCCTTTTCCAGTATCGCATTAGAAAATAAAGATTGTGCGGTGTCGGAAACTTGGGCGCATTACTAAATCCTCCGTAACGCCGGTCAAAACTATGGACAAAAGCTTCAAAAGCCTTGCCTAAAGTATCTTCTCCAAGTTTCTGGGCTTGTGTTTTTATGTGCAGTCCCGTTAGTTCTTGCGTAATCTCATTTGCCGCGTTTATTACTTCCTGGCGTCGAGTAGCCCACATTCTTTTAACCTGCGGAATAAATTCCAGAAGCCCTAACCGGCCTTGTATCGTTTCTTTGGGGATATATGTAGCGGCAAAGAAAGGTTTCTTCTCGGGAGTCATCAATATCGTCAGGGGCCAACCGCCGCTATGCGTCATCATCTGACAAACTGTCATATAGATGTTGTCGATATCGGGACGTTCTTCACGATCTACTTTGATGCAGACGAACACTTCATTGAATAATTGCGCCACTTTTTCATCTTCGAAAGATTCACGCTCCATGACATGACACCAGTGGCAGGTGGAATAACCAATGGAAAGAAAAATCGGTTTGTCTTCTCGGCGGGATTTTTCGAAGGCTTCATCACCCCAGGGATACCAATCAACAGGATTTTGCGCATGCTGAAGAAGGTACGGACTTTTTTCATTTTTTAAGCGATTTTGCTTCATGACGCTTCGACCTTTTTTTTCAGCACGCGTCGTCATTGTCGAAACTGTTTTTCGATTTGGCGTTTATAAAAATATTTTTAATGAGAAATCTGTTCTGCTACAGCCTTCCAGCCGGCCTTATCCGAAATGAGAGTAATATGACCGACACCTGGAACGATAGCGATTTCCGCGTGTGGCTGAGAAGACGCGAATACCGGCAGATATTTCTGCGGATAAAATAATTCGTCATTTTTCCCTATCATTACAGTAATGGGCTGCTTCGCGGCTTTCATATCCGCTTTGTAATCGTGATGCGGACCAAAGTTGCTCCAGAGCCTGTATGAATAAGTCGCGGTTTGATATTGGGCAGTTTTTGGATCAACGGCAAAAGCAAGCACAGGTAAATGACCGAACCATTTTTTGCCGAGGGGACCAAGCAGCGAAATACCGATGATGCGAGAAACGCTCGAATTGACCCACTCACTATTATTGGGTCTGGTCGTAGGGGCATCGTACCGCAAAAAAGGTGCCAGCAGCACATAATGAGCAAACAGTTTTTGCCTGCTGCTGCCCGCAAACCGCAAGGCAAAACCGCCTCCCGCCGAAAATCCGACCAGTGTTGCCTCCTGTTTACCTTTTAACACCTGATTAACGAAGTCTTCTAGATCATCTTCCAGCTGACCAACATAAGTGATATCCCCTTTGCTACCGGATTCGCCGTGACCACGAACATCCAATGCATAGACATCCATCCCCTGTCCCTGCAAATATCCGGCAAGGGCATGCATGCTTCGGCTTGAACCTGATGAGCCATGGATCAAGACTATTGTTTGTTTGGATTGTCGCGAAAGATAGGTGCGATAAACGAGCTTGGCGCCGTCACGAGCTGTATAGTGACTCAACGGCGGCAGATTGGAAAAGTCCATGCTGCGAAAAGGTGCCGAGATTAATTCCAAAGTTGGAGGCGATTCGGGGGAGGATAATGCTATAGCAGCCGCAATTCCCGCACCGATAATAATTATGATGCCTAGTAACAACAAAGTCCATTTTACAATTCTCATTTTTTACCGATCTCCATCATGGGGACTGTTTCATCGCGACTGCGGGAATGTCCTCAAAAATTTATACTTTATTTGGTTTATAAATGCCGGCAGCAATTATACCGCAAATGATAAATCCAATCATACCGTAGATGAACCATTGCACGCATAACGAAAGAGGCAGAGGAAACATCGCATATTCGTAAAATGCGTAAGGAATGTTCGCAAAAAGCCCAACGATGACGCCATAACGAACACCTTCTGCAATACCCTTGTTTTCATACCCTTTGACGAATATATAGGTAAACAAAAAAGCCAGGATGAAAGAACCCACATGGAAAATCCACAACAAGGACATCATATCCGGCCTCCAAATGGGACCGAGAGCCTCATATGCTTTTTTCAAGATCACCATATGAACAACCGCATCGATAATTTCGAAGGCAAAAAATACCGCAATACTTGCCCCAATGAATCGTTTTACGTTCATACCTATAGCTCCTTTCTATTTTATGTTTGTATAATCAGCTGCCGCCACAGATGCTCGGCTTGAATAAATGGTTATCTGCTATCCTTATAATGAGTAGCGTAAAGATCGATGATCCGTCTGATCATTTGCTGATAAGAAGTGTTCCTCACCTGCGCTTCTTCCTTAAAGAAATTTAAGCTCGATCTACTCAAAGAAATTGTCACCTTTATATTGTCTTCCTTTAATGCCAATTGATCCGGCGGCGGAAGAAAATCGTCAATTATTCTCAATTTCCCCATTGGTTCATTAGTGTATTTTATTTTTTGCTTCATAAATTTTCTTTCCCTTTCTCCAGTAACCAGCCCCGATAATGCGTATGGTATTACCCCTGTATGTAAAACGAACCGTGATGATCTCTTTGTTAATCCGGCCGATACAGTAGAATCGATTCTCACGGCTGCTATGGCTTATATCTTCCGCAATAACACGACAGGGATCAATAAAGGCATGTTGCGCAAATTCAAAAGAAACACCGTGTTTCTCTTGATTTTCTCTATTTTTGTCTTCATCCCACTCGAAGCTGAATTTCTTCACACATTCAATATACAGATTATGCTGAAATAAAGCAATATAATAATATGGCTAAATGTATGGCTATAAATGGAAGAATAACAGCCAACACTGGAGGTCAGCCGACGCGGGGAGAACACTAAATTTTGCTACGAACCTCTTACTTTTCTATTTTTGAAGCATATTACATTTAACTTATCAATTTAATTATTGCAATTATTTTATAGAAATACGTATTGGAAAACGAAGTTCGCCGGATAGCATGTGTGGAGCCCCTCCGGTAGGAGCCGGAGGCTCCTTTCCTATTAAATCATACTTCCTGAAATGTTGAAAATACATTTCCAATCGTGTCTACAAGGTTTCAAATAGTAATCTGCAATATAAGTCCGGCGGATAATCTCTAGTTAATGAATAGGGATGTTATGCCGATCCAGATAATATCCCAAGCTAGAAAATAGGAAATAGATTGATTATTGTTAAATATTAAGTTATTAGACTTAAAATTCCGGTTGTTGCCGCAGGGTGTTATGCTGACGGCATTGCGGTGTTTGTAATATTAGCAAGTATACATATAAACACTGTTAGGCGGCACCAACTCGTTTAAGGACATTCATCATGCTAGAATCGCTTGTCAAGAGTATCGAGAACACTTTTGTACAGTTCAGTTTTAGAAGACTGCTTTACATTTGCTTTCTCCTGGCGCTTGTATTGCTCACTTTCTATGCCTTCGACCGAATCACGGGATACTCGACATACATACACATCGATCACCAAATTACTGCACTCGAAAGGCTCCACGCAATGGAACTGCAAAACATCAAGCAGTCAAAAGATCTGGCTCCAATCTTTGATTCTGTTCTGGTGGAACTCAAGCAACCTCAACCAGAACTTTTCAGCCTCCATATTAGCTATGAGCCAATCATCAAGTTTTTCGCAGCCGCCCTCGTACCATTTATCTTTGTCATTGCCGGAATGATAAACCTTTTGCGGAAGCAACCGGGCGCGTCCGGAATGTTTGTCGGCGCCCTCTTTTTGACACTAATCATTGGCATACCAGCCATATTGATTCCGAATTGGAATTCTGCCTGGGTAAATGCTGGCATTTACGCAATCTTACAGTTCGTAGTTATGATCATTCTCATCTTAAAATACGGTCAGCAGATAAATCGTAAATAAGTAAATGGTGCCACCTAACCAGGCGCTCAAGCTGACGGAATGAGCGTCGGTGCATAATTCATGGCGAGCAGAGGTCATTACAAAATTGAAAGAACCAGCATGGACTCGTTTCGTTTAGTGTATATTGAAAAAATTCAGCGCCGCAGCTTAGCGCCGTTCCGTTAAGTTGACTTATGAAATATGAAAAACCCAAAAAAAAGAATCCACATCAAATAACTGTAAACCAACATATTTCCCCAGTTAAAAGTATTGAACGCTTTGCAGATGATAATGGGACAGTGGAAGTTAAACTAATTACTCAAAACAAAATCATTAGTTTACTGCCTGATGATCCACTGTTTTGCGCAAAGAGATGTTGGGATCAGCGTGCTGAGGCTGGGTACATGAAGGAAATTGAAGATTCATTTCAGGGTCTAGCTGATAAAGTTATCAATAATAAGGCGATACATCTGGAAGAAGAGGATAACAGGATTGCAACTAATTATTTTGCTCTGTGGAACCTTCGAGTCTATCGAAATACAAATCCAATACAGGATGTGCAACTCAAGGGTATTGCTAGTGGCAAACAGCTGACGAAAGACGAAGAAGAACGTCTCGAAAAAAGTAATATAACTTTTATCAGAGGAAAGGATGCTTTGGTTCCGGGGCGATTTATGAATGGCATAAACATTCAAATGGGCATTGATAGAATAACAAGTCAAATGGGAAAATTAAAATGGGGCATTGTCAGTTCAATGGAAGGCGAGTTTATCGTCCCAGAGACTTTTTCTAATTTTACCATTCTACCAATTTCGCCTGGAATCATTTTGCTGGGCGATTCTGAGAACTTATTAATTCCCCGAAGTGGCGTAATTAAAGTAAATCAGTTAGCTGTCTCATTTTGTAGTACTTATTACTTTGCGAAAAAAATATCAAATTGTCCAATAAAGGAAAATTAACAAGGCCAATCCAGCCGATCGCCACGCTCCAGCTGATTTTTTCGTTAGGCTATAAACATTAGGGAATGGGAGGTAATCTTCTTCTGAAATAATATTGAGCGAATTTAAAAATTGTCAGGTTTAAAAATTCGTCCCTAAATTTATCAAGAACAATTTAACCAAGTAACAACTAGAAGGATATAAAATGCCTGAAGACATCGCAAAAGAAATTCAGCACATGTTAGAAGAGGCTTGGAACACATTTTTTTATGATTACTATAATAAAAAAGTTCCTGAATATAAAAAATCACTTAATGAAAAAGAAGACGCTAAAATACAGCATTGGATTTGTTGGAATGAATATGATTTGATGTTTCATATCGGAAGGCTCTTTTGTGATATTCTAAACAAGAAAAAAGAAAATAAATATTCGAATGTTGAAATACATTTTGAGAAAAATGTTAACCGTAATAATTTTGAAGGTTATGAGTTTGAGGATAGGTTGGATGAATTAAAGACTAAACTTAAAATGAAAAAAAGAGGACCCAAAATTGATTTAATAATTACTCATGAGAGCAGTAAAGAACCTTTTTTATTATGTGCTGAAATGAAATGTTTCCATAGTCCATCTGAGCGTTACTACAAAACACCAATTGAAAAGATTCATGAAGATATAGAAAAATTGAAAGCTATTAGAGATTGTAAGATAGCAAAAAGCGTTGTTTTCATGCTTTTTGATGATTACTATTGGTACACAAATGACGAGACTACAAATAATATTAAGCATGAATTGGAGAGAATCGAAAAAGATGAAAATATTATAGTGTTATCCTTCAGATCAGAAGCAAAATTATAGAAATATAAATAAACCGATGCGGGTTTAGACTTTATTGTTGAGTTTTAATCGAAAAAGAGCATCGCCTAACAAGTCGCTAGAGCCGATCACAGCCTGCTGGGCTGCTCCGGCTCATCTTTTCGTTGCACCTTTCAAATCGTAATTCACAACGTATAGACCCTTCAAAGTCGT
>DLME01000045.1:22107-24779 GCA_002479215.1 Syntrophaceae bacterium UBA7544 | reverse complement strand
TTTTCAAAGTCGTTTGTTTGTAGGTGAAAGCGATAACCGAGATGAGACTTAATTTGATAGTGTTTTGAAAGTCAAATTTTGTTCAGGACAATTAGTATGCGACTTTGCAAAAAGTTCCAGATGCAAGCCAGGCAAGGCCTGAGGAATGAGGCGTATCTTAGGAATACGCTGCAATGACGAAGGCCACAGCCTAACACAGCAGATGGTCTTTTTCCAAAGTCGCCACTACTTGCGATCTTTGATCAGCATAGTTGCGGGATCAAGAAACAAAATGTTTTTTGCGGAATCGGTTGATTTGCCTTTAAGAGCTTTAATATAGACTTCATCGGCCTGGGCCGCCAGTTGCACGATAACTTCGAATAAATCAGCTATATGCAAAAAAGAAATCGGCAAGTCGTTTTCCGCGCGTTCTTCATGCCGATGCGCATGGACGGTAAACCAAATTCTGATCGAATATTTCTTGGCCAGTTCTTTTAAATGCAGAAGCGGCCCGCGTCCTGATTCATCAAACTTTAATCCGTCAATAATCAAAGTATGCGGCTTAAAAATATTCTGTTCCATTAGCTCGGTTAAGCGTTCTTCCAGTTTCGGCACACTGAAGCTTTCTACTTTAAAGATCATGATAAAACGATGCGGCTGAATTTTTTCCCAATAATCTTTAATTTCCGCAGCATTGAAATTTGCCGCGATATTCTGAAACAGCTCATGATACCAGACATCAACTTTGCTCACAGCGTCATGAAGGCTTATATGCAATACATTATTTTCCCTGATCATCGTGTTTAAAGCCATTTGCACCAGCAGAGCTGTTTTCCCTACCCCGGCATGAGCAATGACAGCGCCAAAGCCTCCATCCGGCAAGATGTCTTCATTTTCATAGCCGATATTAGTCAGTGGATTGCGGTAGGTGATTTCTTTTTTCAGCATGATAATATCCTCATAAGTTAAATGGATGATATTCTCTTCACGTTTTAACGCACTGGTATTTATTGCCATCTTTTTGAATACTACTACGCAGCTGATTTTTTATTTTGAGCGACTTCCAGAGCGATCTTTTCCGCAATCGACTGCGGCACTTGCCTGTAAAGCGCAAATTCCATCGTAAACTGAGCTTTGCCCTGCGTGGAGGATCGCAGTATTGTCGAAAAGCCAAACATTTCCGCCAGAGGCACCTGAGCCTCAATCACACACATGACACCTTCATCCTGCGAACCGATAATCATGCCGCGGCGCTGGTTTAAAAGACCCATTACCGAACCTTGAAATTCTGGCGGAGTTTCCACAACGACTTTCATTATCGGTTCATGAATCACCGGTTTTGCCCGCTGATACGCTTCCCTAAACGCGCCGCGCGCGGCCGCTTGAAAAGCCATATCCGAAGAATCCACTGCATGCGAAGCGCCGTCATTGATGACTACTTTCACACCGGTAATCGGAAATTCCAGTTTCGGCCCTTTGGCCATGCTTTGCTTAAATCCTTTTTCACAGGCAGAAATATATTGAGTGGGAATTGAGCCGCCGAAAATTTTATTTTCAAAAACAAAATCGGCATCGCTGATCGGTTCAAGGTAACCAGCTATTCGTCCGAATTGGCCGGCGCCTCCGGTTTGTTTTTTATGAGTGTAATTGAAATCGGCGCGCTGTGTTATCGTTTCGCGGTAAGCGACGCGGGGATTGCCTGTAGTGACTTCGGCGTTATATTCCCGCCGCATTCTTTCTACATAAATATCCAGATGCAACTCACCCATGCCTTCGATGATTGTCTCGCTGGTTTCGGGATCAACAAAAGTTTTAAAAGTCGGGTCTTCCTTCGAAAACCTGTTTAGCGCCTTGGCCATAGCCCTTTGCGATTTGTTGTCTTTGGGTACGATCGCCAGCGATATAACCGGTTTGGGCACATACATGGATGTCAGGGTTAAATTTACCCCCGGAGAAACAAAAGTATCACCGGATGAACATTCGATTCCGAATAACGCGCCGATGTAGCCCGCTTTTAATTGTTCGACGTCTTCCATCTGATCCGCATGCATCCTGACAACACGGCCCACCTTGACCTTTTTGCCGGTGCGAACATTGACGATTGTTGAACCCTTCGCCACTGTTCCCTGATAAACGCGGATATAAGTTAATTGGCCATATTGTCCATCCTCCAATTTAAAGGCTAAAGCAACGATTGGTTTTTCGGAATCATTTGTCAGCACAACAGGCTCTTCATTTTTATCCATATCCAGGGCAACATTTTCTACATCCGAAGGACAGGGCAAAAGATAATTCACGCCGTCGAGCATGGGTTGTACCGCTTTGTTTTTGTAAGCCGATCCCATATAAACAGGAGTTATTTCTCTTTTCAAAGTACCTTTGCGTAAGGCAGCATAAAGCATTTCCGTCGTTATTTCCCGTTCTTCCAGAATTGCTTCGGTTAATTCATCGGAAAATAAAGAGGCGGCTTCAATTAATTCTTCCCTTTTTGCTTTCGCTTCTGCCAGAAGATTCTGCGGTATCTCTTCGGTACGGACTACTTCTCCATTTTCGCCGTCGAAATAAAGCGCTTTCATCTCGATTAAATCAATAACTCCTTCGGCCTTGGTTTCCAAACCGATCGGAATTTGCATGGCTACGGCATTATGCCCTAGTTTTGTTTTGAGTTGATTGATAACACGAAAAGGATTAGC
>DLME01000045.1:9277-22076 GCA_002479215.1 Syntrophaceae bacterium UBA7544 | reverse complement strand
CGCTGCGATCGCATTTGTTAATGAAGGCAATGCAGGGAACCTTATATCTTTTCATTTGGTGGTCAACTGTTATTGATTGTGACTGAACTCCACCCACAGCGCACAAAACAAGAATGGCGCCGTCCAGTACCCGGAGAGATCTTTCCACTTCTATGGTGAAATCAACATGGCCGGGGGTATCGATAATATTTATCTCATAGTCTTTCCATTCACAATATGTAGCCGCTGAAGCTATTGTTATTCCTCGTTCTTTTTCCAGTTCCATGGAATCCATGGTAGCCCCTACACCGTCTTTCCCTTTGACATCATGGATGGCATGAATTCTTTTCGTATAATATAGAATTCTTTCGGTAAGCGTCGTTTTGCCGGAATCAATGTGCGCGCTGATACCGATGTTACGAATTTTTTGATCATCAACCTTCATTTACTTTTTCCCTTTTCTAAAAAATTTTCTTTTCTAATTATTACTGAATTTGAGTCTGATTATCCCCGTTCGCTTCGCTACTGATAGCGGTGTCATTTATCCCGCTTCGCTGGGCTCCCGGGATTGTTCAACTTTCCAATTTTGATACGCTTTGCTTTCGTAATTGGAGTTTCACAAAAAAAACCCCGCATTTGGAAGAGTCTCTGCCAGATGGGGGATCCACCGTAATCGAGTCTTAACCTTTGTAAGGTCACGGTATATATATGTTACGATGCAATATGTCAAGTTAATATTTATTTTTGCCATTTCATTGTCACCACTTGCGCGAAGTTTAATTGCGGTACTTTGTAATACTACCAACTTGACAGAACTTAGAGAATACATATATTTATGATAAAATAAGCTAAAGGAGCGGAAAAATGCCCCAGAAAGTTAAAATGTTTACATTGAGCACATGTAGTCATTGTAAAGCGGCAAAGAAATTCATGAACGATAACGGCATTACCTATGATTGTACCGATGTTGATTTGGCTCAAGGCGCCGAAAGGGAAAATATTTTACAGGAAGTTATGAAATATAACCCTAATAAATCTTTTCCGACTATTATCATTGGCGACAAAATAATTGTCGGCTTTAGAGAAAATGATATTAGGGAGGCGTTGGGTATTTAATGGTTCCTCCAGAACTTTATGACATGTTAAAAAAGATTCAAGAACCCAAAGGCTATTTCTTTAATAAAGATAAAGACTGGGTTTTGGGTATTTTAAATGATCTTTTGATCAATAAAGAACGCTACGGCTACATGTCTTGTCCTTGCCGTCTGGCTGCCGGAAATCGCGAAAAGGATCGCGATATTATCTGTCCTTGCTATTACCGGCAAGAAGATGTCAAAGAATACGGGAGTTGTTATTGCAACTTATATGTTTCCCGCCAATGGAATGACGGTAAAATCAAAAATAAATACGTGCCGGAAAGAAGACCAGCCGAAAAAATTAGTTTTTAGCCGCTTGCTATTAAATCATAAGAGATTTTGACCTATCATCTTGCGCAAACTCTTTTTACGATTTTTCTTGATTTCTAAGAATTAATCATTATCTTTATGCAAGATAAATAAAGAAAAATAGGTTCGGCAAAACTATTGAATAGCAATGAGGGGTTAACTTCATGATTAATATTTATAAGTGCAAGAAAAGGATGGTTCTAATCAGTGAGATATGCACCGACAGTACTTGTGAATGGCGTTTAAAAAACGAGTCTTTTTTAAACTGCACATGGGTCGCCTGCAATTATGGGCCGTTTACATTGGAAGAAGTAGGCGACATGATGGGAGTTACCCGTGAAAGAATCCGGCAAATCGAAGCAAAAGCCTTAAAGAAACTCCAACACAAAAAGAGGAGAGACCAGCTAAAAGATTTTGCCGCGCCGGGAAATGACTGGGATAATTCATAGATTGGTGTCATTGATCCCGCTTCGTTACACTCGCGGGATCAATTCGACCTGCAAGCTTCAGTGCACTCTGTTTCTGAAACTTGGGTCTCATTACAACTTACAAATTTCAACGTGTGACCTTTAGGTTATGCACTACGTTTCTGAAACTCGGATCTAATTATTTTTGCTTTTTCTTGCGTGATTTTTCCAAAGACAACATCTCGTTCATTTGAACTTTGCGTTCATCACGGGCAAAGAGCAACGCGCAAATCGACGATTCAATGTCCAGCGCGGCCATTTTATCCATACGCGGCACAATAGAACAAAGATTTTTTAATTCTTCGACGGCTCTAGCCGAACGTTTCGCTAACATTTCAGCCATGCTTTCCGCCGCCTGCATAAACTTCTCCGGGGGGGCAACTTTATTGACTAAACCGATTTTTAACGCTTCATTAGCGCCAATAGGCTCGCCCAGCATTACTATTTCTTTTGCTTTTGTCACACCGACAATTTGACTCAGGGGATAAAAAAATGGATTGAATCCAAATTTTAATTCCGGATGGCAAAAGATAGCACTTTCGGAGGCAACGACAAGGTCACAAATAGTCACCAAATTAAAACCGCCGCCTAAAGCAATACCTCCTACAGCCGCGATCACCGGTTTTTTGCACGAATATATCTTTTTCAAATACTTCATCATTGATAAAAGAAATTCATCGCCTTCCTCGCTGGAGAGGTTAGACATTTCTTTTATATCCATGCCTGCTGAAAAAACATATTCTCCACCGGTAATAATTATAACTCTAACTTCAGCGTCACCTTCCAAATCTACAAAAACCGCATACAATTCCTGACGCATTTCTTTGGAAATTGCGTTCATCTCATGGGGACGGTTTAATTTAACTATAGCGTAGCCGTTTTTCTTTTCGATAATTATTGTTTTATAGTTCATCTCTTTTTGTTTACCATCTCGCGCAGTTCTTTTCCTGTTTTGAAAAATGGAACTTTTCTTTTTTCCAGTTTTACTTCGGCGCCTGATTTTGGATTTCGTCCGAGACGCGGTTTTCTTTCTCTAATTGTAAAATTACCAAACCCCCTTATTTCAATACGCTCTCCATGCTTTATTGCTTTAATCATCGAATCAAATATTATGTTTACGGCGTAAGTTACATCCTTATACGAATAAGCCTTCAAATTTTCCTGCACTTCTTTGATTAAATCATTTTTGGTCATAACTTTCACCGTTTATCTGTAAGGATAATATAGATAACTCACTCCACTCCAACTTTCTATTTTTTCTTTCAAGGATTCGCTCAGTTGATTGGCCGCACTTTCCATTAAATAATCAAAAATCGATGCGCGCTTTTTAGTGGGGTAAACCAAATCATATTTCCCATCTTTTCCCGCTAACTTACTGGCCAGTTTTGCCGCAAAACTCATGTCCCCAAGATAATCCACCAGCCCATATTCTTTTGCCTTACGGCCGGAAAATACGCGGCCATCAGCAATTTGTATAACTTTAGCACGAGAAAGCTTTCTTTCTTGCGCAACTACATCAACAAACTGGTTATAAATGTCATCAACCAAATCTTGAATAATTTTTTTCTCCTCAGGAGTCATATCTCTCAGCGGCGAACCGATGTCTTTAAATTTACCGCTTTTAACTACTGAAGATTTTAAACCGATTTTTTTAAGTAATCCCTCAAAATTGGCAAATTGCATAATTGCCGAAATACTGCCTGTGATGGTACCTGGATTAGCTACAATCTTATCCGCTCCGCATGCCACAAGCAATCCACCCGATGCGGCAATTGAGCCCATAGATGCAACTACTTTTTTCTTTTTCTTTAGTTCCAAAACGGCATCATAAATTTCTTGAGACGCGGCTACCCCTCCGCCCGGAGAATCAACCCGTAAAATAACTGCAATAATGGAATCGTCCTTGCCAAATTCGTCTAACTGCTCCGTTATTTTTATGGAATCAAAAATTGGACCATCTACACTGACAACCCCGATTTTGTCATTTAAAGAAAAACTCTTACTTTTACTTGAATGTGAACCAACTTTATAGAAAAAAGCATAAAACAAAATCACCATAGCCAGAAGTATAAACACTCCCCAGATTACCGGATGTTTTCTCATGTTTTTATTCACCTTTTTGATTATTAATTTTTACATCGGCCAGAGCTTGACCTAAATTAGATCCTATATTTTCCTTATTGTTTATATATTGATTGGATGCCGGAGTTGGTGCCGGAGCTTCCATCTCTTTTATGCTTAATCTAATTTTCTTGGATTTAGGATCGATACTTTTTACTACGGCCGATACAGTGTCGCCGATGGCATAAAGCTCCGATGAAGTCTTGACGCGTTTTTGGCTGATTTCGGAAATATGGACGAGACCTTCGATTCCTTCTTCAATCTCCATAAAAATTCCAAAATCCGTGAAGTTAGTTATTTTACCTGTTACAACGCTACCGGGAGTATACTTTTGGGATAATTCATCCCAAGGGTTTTTTTCAATTTGTTTTATACCCAGCGAAAATTTCTCGTTATCTACGTCCACGTTTAAAACTACAGCTTCAACTTCCTGCCCTTTCTTAAAATATTCGGAGGGGTGAGTTACTCTGTGCTTCCATGAAATATCGGATACATGTACCAATCCGTCAATCCCCTCTTCGATTCCTACAAAAACTCCGAAATTAGTAATATTTCTGACTACCCCTTTAACAGTTGTCCCTACTGAATATTTCTCTTTTAGTTTTTCCCAGGGATTGGGCGCTGTTTGCTTCAAACTTAAAGAAATTCTCTTGGATTCCGGATTTACTTCTAAAACCACAACTTTTATTGTTTCGCCTATATTCAATACTTTTGAAGGATGTTTTATTTCTCTGGTCCAGTACATTTCTGATATATGGACTAATCCCTCGACGCCCGGTTCCAATTCCACAAAAACGCCGTAATCAGTCAAATTAACAACTTTGCCTTCGACAATTGAACTAACCGGATATTTTTCTATGATTTGCTCCCATGGATTATCCGTTAACTGCTTTAAGCCCAAAGAAACTCTCTCTTTCTCGCGATCAAAAGAAAGAACCCGGACAGTAATCTTCTCTCCTTTATGAAAACTTTCCGCAGGCTTGGCTATTCTGCCCCAGGAAATATCCGTGACATGAAGCAGTCCGTCAATGCCTCCCAAATCAATAAAAATACCGTAATCGGTAATATTTTTTATCACACCTTCCACAACGTTTCCTTCTTGGATAGAACTCAAAATATCTTTCTTTTCTGTCTCTCTTTCTGAAGCTACAATCGGACGGCGCGACAAAACTACATTGCTCCGTTTCCGGTCATATTTTAAAACTTTGAAATCCAAGGTTTTGCCGACAAACTTGTCTAAATCTTTAATTGGACGGGTATCAACCTGAGAACCGGGAAGAAAGGCAATAATTCCAATATCAACCGAAAGACCTCCTTTAACTTTTTCGACAACGGTACCCTTGATGGAAATATTATTTTCACAGATGTTTTTAATTTCATCCCAAATTTTGAGTTTGGCTGCTTTATTTTTCGATAAGATTAAGTTACCGTCTGAATCTCTTTTATCAATAAATACCTCTATACCATCGCCAACGGAAAGATGAATATTTCCCTGTGCGTCTTTCAACTCTCCTATGGGAATAAAACCTTCGGTTTTCCAGCCAACATCAACCATGACCATATCGTCTTTGATTTGTACCACTTTGCCTCTGGCGACATCTCCATATTGTAGTTGGTTAAGACTTTGTTCATAAAGTTCCTTGAATTCCATATCATCTTCTTTAGGCTGAGATGATTGACTAACTGAACCTTTAGCCGAAGAGTCCGCTTTTACCTCCTTTTCTTTTGTCAAGTTTAAGTTATTATTGTTAACCATTAAACTAATACCCCCCCTAATTTTTATAAAGCTCTGTAAGTGTTAAAATTTAGCATACTGAATATTAAATAGCAACATAAATCCAGTGTATTTTCACGCGGTGCAGTTTATATCCGGTCTATTTTACTAAAATATAATTTATGACTTTTTCTACGACTTCTTGTGCGGACAAATCAGTTGAGTCAATTATTATTGCTCCATCGGGAACTTTCAAAGGAGCAAGTTGTCTTTGCTCGTCCTGCTTATCTCTATCAAATATATCTTTTTGAATTGCCTGATATTCAGCCGAGTTACCCTTGGCTACAATTTCTTTATATCTTCTTTTTATTCTTTCTTCTATTCTCGCATCAAGGTAAAATTTATAATCAGCATTCGGAAATACCACCGAACCCATATCTCTGCCTTCCGCAACAAGCCCACCGTGAATGCCTACCTCTCTCTGCAGGTTAAGCAGGCTTTCTCGCACGATAGCATAAGTTGATATTTTTGAAGCAGCCAAACCTACTTCCTCCGTGCGTATTTTCTCCCCGACATCCTCCCCATCCACATATACATTTAGTTGACCGTCAATGTATTTCAAGGCCACCTTGGTGCGGGAACAAAGATCAGACAAAGCGGATCGGTCATCGATAGATATTTTTACTTTGAGAGCTTTATACGCCAATGCTCTATAAAGCGCTCCTGTATCCAGATAAATGTAACCAAGTTTTTTTGCCACGGCTTTGCTTACCGTACTTTTACCGGCACCGGCCGGTCCATCTATAGTTATAATCTTTTTCATTTCCATGCAGCTGAAAGCTCACCTCATACGGCAGCCTCAAAAGGAATACTTGCCTTAAAATTACAAAAAAGATAATATTGGGTAGAAAATACCTTGTGATTGAAAACTGCTTATGCGTAAACTAATTCAAAATCAATACATTTCTTTTGCTTTTGCCTTCTTCATCTTATTGTTTTTCACCAATATTTGCCTAGCCGAATTCACTATTGACGACGAAAAAAAACTGGGCAAAGAATTTTATGATAAATTGGAAAAAAATCATTTTCTCCTTGAAAATAAACAACTTAACAATTACATCAGCCGCATCGGCAATTTAGTTCTGGCGCAAAGTCAGAAAGCTCCCTTTGAGTTTCATTTTTCTATTGTAAATAGTAACGCAATAAATGCTTTTAATACGCCTGGCGGTTATGTATATGTCAATAAAGGCTTAATTGATGTTGCTGATAACGAAGCTGAATTAGCCGGAGTCATTGCTCACGAACTTGGCCATGCCAATTCTCATCATGTTGCCGATATGATTGAAAAATCACAAAAATTAAATATTGCCACTCTAGCCGCGATTATTGCCGGAGCTTTCCTCGGAGGCGGTGGTACAGCCACCGCCGCTATTGCCGCTTTTTCAGTTGCCGGTTCCAGCACCATGACTCTTAAATTTATGCGTGAACATGAAGAACAGGCAGACCGGTTGGGTATCAGCTACCTTGCCAGCGCCGGTTATTATCCCGCAGCAATGGTCGACTTTCTCAAGATAATGAAACAGCATGAATTCATATCTAAAACCATGCCTTCCTATATGATGACTCATCCTGGTACTGATCAGCGCATTTTCTATCTGGACAGTCTCATTCTAACCCAATACCGTCAGAAAGGAGCAAAAAATATAGTAGGCAACTTAATGAGAATGCAAACATTGATTCCATTAGATGAAGCTGATCTGAATGCGCGACAAAGACAACTGGCAGAGGCTTTAACCAAGGAACCGAAGAATGTCGATTTACTTTATGCCTTGGCCTCAACCGAAGACGACCTTGACCAAACAAGTTTAGCGCTCGAACATCTGCAAACCGCTCTTAGTTTGTCGCCGCAGGACGAAGATGTTTTAAAAAATATCGGCCTGATTTATCTAAAAATGGGCAAAATTGATCAGGCAAAGATATGCCTCCAAAGAGCCGCAGATATAAATTCTAACGACGATGAAGTTACTCTTGCTTTGGGTAATACGTATTTCGCCGCAGAAAGTTATCAAAATGCTCTTAACAACTATTTACAGTTAAAAGATAAAGTGCTTGACGATGCTGATATTAATTATTACATCGCGATGGCTTATGGCAAGCTCAATAATCAAGGTGAATCACACTACTATTTCGGCCTACATTTTAAAAAATCCAAGAAGAAGGAAAGCGCCCTCTTCCATTTCAAAGAAGCTCTTAATTATTTTCCGCAAGGTTCGGAACGATCCACTGTAATTAATAATGAAATTAAAGAACTAAGTATTGACTCACCTCAACAGTCAAAAAGCAAATCAAAGCACTGAAAATTGTTCTTTCATTTTGCCAGTATGAATTTGATTAGAGTCTAATCTTGACATTCAAACTATCCCTCTTTTATCGTTGCGAAAAAAGAAACAATACATTATAAGACTCCAACTTTAATATTTTTCAGGAAAGGAGTCTCTAAAAGTGAACATTTTAATTTTTGGCCCTAATGGCAGTGGCAAAGGAACTCAAGGTGCGGTAGTACAAAAGAAATATGGCGTACCGCATATTGAAACCGGAGTTATCTTCCGGCAAAATATTTCCAAAAAAACTCCCCTAGGAGAAAAAGCAAAAGCGTACATAGACCGGGGCGAACTGGTTCCCGACGATATTACCGTTCCCATGATTTTAAACCGGCTGAAAGAAGCCGATTGCAAAAAGGGCTGGCTTCTTGATGGCTTCCCCCGTAATTTGGCTCAAGCGGAAGCTCTTTGGAAAGCACTGGAAAAAGAGAAAATGAAGCTTGATTATGCCATTGAAATCGATCTTGACCGAGAAACCGCTAAAAAGCGCATAATGGGACGAAGGCTTTGCAAAATGGATAACAACCATCCCAATAATATTTATATCGAGGCGATTAAACCTCGCGAACATGGGGGGAAAACGGTTTGCCGGGTTTGCGGTTGTGAAGATATGTCCATGCGCGCGGATGATCAGGATAGCGCCGCAATCGATAAACGCCATAACATTTATTATGATACTAAAATCGGCACTCTGGCCGCGGTTAACTATTTCAAAGAAAGAACCAAAGTAATTTCCATCAACGGCCGCGCCGGTGTAAAAGAAGTATCGGAAGAGCTTTTAAAGAAACTTGCTTAAGTCCTTCGGAAATATTTATTGTAAAAGCCCCCCGGATGTATTGGGGGCTTTTACATCTTAAGGTTATGGAAAATATTAGAAACTTCAGTATTATCGCTCATATCGATCACGGCAAATCAACACTTGCCGACCGGCTGATTCAATTTACCGGAGTCTGCGATGAAAGAAATTTTCAAGATCAAATTCTGGATAATATGGATATTGAGAGAGAACGGGGCATTACTATAAAGAGTAATGCCATATCTCTGCCCTATCGCGCTCACGACGGCAAAGATTATACTTTGAATTTAATCGACACCCCGGGACATGTTGATTTTTCTTATGAAGTATCCAGGTCGCTGGCCTCTTGCGAAGGAGTTCTGCTTTTAGTGGATGCCGCGCAAGGCGTGCAAGCCCAAACTTTAGCCAATCTTTATCTGGCTATGGAACACAATCTGGAAATTATACCCATAATCAACAAAATAGATCTTCCTTCGGCTGATGTTGACCGCGTGCTGGAGCAAATTGAATCCGAGCTTGGCCTTGATCCGGATACCCACTTAAAATGTTCAGCCAAAGAGGGAATCGGCATAGAAGAAATTCTCGAAGCAATCGTCAACCGTATTCCGGCGCCGAAAGGCGATGCCGAGAATCCATTAGCGGCATTGATTTTTGATGCTCATTACGATTCTTTTCGCGGCACAATCATTCACTGCCGTGTCTTTGACGGAACGCTCAAAAGCGGCGATATCATCAAATTTATGTTCAACAACACGACATACAAAGTGGAAGAGGTCGGGCACTTTCTCCTCAACCGCGTTAAACGCGAGAAGCTTTGCGCCGGTGAAGTCGGCTACATTATCGCCGGTGTTAAAACCGTGGCTGATGTCCGAACGGGCGATACGATTACTCTACAGAATAATCCCACAAGCCAGCCGTTACCTGGTTTTAAAGAAATCAAGCCTGTAGTCTTTGCTTCCATTTATCCCATTGCTTCCGACGATTATCAGGATTTGGCTGATTCACTGGAAAAGTATAAACTCAATGATGCCTCCTTTGTTTATCAGAAAGATTCCTCCGCCGCTCTTGGTCAGGGTTTCCGCTGCGGCTTTCTGGGGCTTCTTCATCTGGATATCGTTCAGGAAAGATTGGAAAGAGAATATGATCTCTCTATAATTCTTTCCGTTCCCAGTGTGCGTTACCGCTTCACGCTTAAAGACAACTCCGTTGTTTATGTGGATAATCCCACCCATTATCCCGATCCAGCCGAAATCATTAAAGGCGAAGAACCTTATATTCGCTCTTCAATGATGCTTCCCGAACGTTATCTGGGAGCAGTGATGAAACTTTGTGTGGAAAAGCGCGGTGTCAATTCTATCCTTAATTACACCGGACCGGGACGTGTGGAATTATCTTACGAAATGCCGCTGGCCGAAGTCATTTATGATTTTTATGACCGTTTTAAATCGGTTACCCAGGGCTACGGGTCTTTTGACTATGATATAATTGATTACCGCGAAAGCACTTTAGTCTTGATGGATATTCTAGTCAACGGCGAAAAGGTTGATGCTCTCTCACAAATTGTCCATCGGGAACGCGCCCGCGCCCGCGCCCTTCTGGCCTGTGAAAGATTGAAAGAAGAAATACCGCGCCAGATGTTTAAAATTGCCATTCAGGGCGCAATCAGTTCGGAAATAATCGCGCGCAGCACTATTAGCGCTTTCCGCAAAGACGTGACGGCGAAATGTTACGGCGGCGATATCACCCGTAAGAGGAAACTGCTCGAAAAACAAAAGGCCGGTAAAAAACGCATGAAGATGATCGGCTCGGTAAGTATTCCGCAAAGCGCATTCCTAGCCGTTCTGAAATCGGATACTGATTAGTTTACTCAGATCATAGAGGCAATTAAATGACGGCGACTTCATTCAATAATGAGTCACCCCACCCCGGGCTTTACATTCACATTCCTTTTTGCCTGAATAAATGCGGCTATTGCAGTTTTTACTCCATTAAATCTATTAATCTGATCCCCCCATTTTTATCAGCGCTTAAACAGGAGATGGAGTTCTACAGCAATCATTTTCAATCTTTTGATACCATTTATATCGGCGGCGGCACCCCTTCCCTTTTGACTGCTAAGCAATTTGCTGAAATCTTCGTGGCGATAAACAAATTCTATAAAATTGAATCCCCGGCTGAGATAACAATTGAAGTTAATCCGGGTGATGTTTCTGTTGAGTATTTCCAGTCTTTGCGCTCGTTGGGTATAAACCGATTAAACATCGGCATCCAGTCTTTCGATGATAGTTTGTTAAAATTCCTGGGCCGCAGGCATTCGGAAAAGGATGCGATTGAGGCGATTGACGCCGCTAGAACAGCAGGTTTCACGAATATTGGAATTGATTTAATCTATGGTGTTCATCATCAAGATATTAAATTATGGAAAAGGACGCTACAGAAAACTCTATCATTTTTCCCGGCGCACATTTCCTGCTATCAGCTTTCATTGGAAGTCAGGACACCTCTGAATAAAAAATACGGAGCGGAAGGAATAAAACTACCAAAAGAAGAACAACAGACAAAATTTTTTCTGGCCACATCAGAGAAGTTAGAAAATGCCGGTTACATCCACTACGAAGTTTCCAACTTTGCCCGCAGAGAAAACTTAAAATCCAGACACAATATGAAATACTGGCAGCATGTGCCCTATTTAGGCTTAGGACCTGCCGCGCATTCATTTTTAAATAATAAGCGCTGGTGGAACAAGCCTTCCGTCAAAAACTATTCAAAAGAAATTGCTCAAAACAAAATGCCTGTGGAAAGTATGGAAAAACTCACTGCGCAGCAATTACAGCTCGAAACATTATTTCTTAATTTGCGCACAAAAGCGGGCATTAATCTGGAACACTACAAAGCTAAATACGGAGCTGATTTGTTCGTGGATAAGAGAACTATTATCGATGCGTTAATCAAAAATAAGCTGGTGGAATTAAAGAACGGATTTTTGATACCTACGCGGACAGGTCTGGCTGTCGCGGATAGCCTCGCGCTGATTTAGCAAAAAATCGCTGTAAATATTCCGCCTTGCAAAATGATGCTGCTTAGCATATTATTCTGCATGGTCATATTTCTCACTATAACGTAAATTGGATCACATGAAGCGAATTTACTTTCTGTTCATACTAATTATTTCATTAACTACCACGGGTTGTATACCAGCAGCAATAGTGGCTGCCGTCGGCTGGCAGCATTTGACCATTCAGGATGAAAAACAAATCCAGGCGGACAAATCCGAGTGCGAGGGAAAGGCAATAAAAATCATCGAGGCAAGAAAACCGGAAATACAAGACAAAAAGGAAGCAGCGTCGAAAATATCGGCAGTCGATCAAATATTTCAACAAGAATTTGCTCAGTGTATGAAGTCCAAAGATTATTATAAAGTCGCCTCCAGCGATTCATCACCAAAGACCAATTGATTTTTTCTTTAAAGTTACTTTAGACGTTAAAGGCCTGATTCGGAAATACAGCGGTAAGTTTTTTCTACAAGATCACCACGAAATCCAACATACAGAGTATTGTTTTCCATCCCATGCTTGACAAAAGGATTATGCAGACCGGAAATTTGCGTATAATTATAAATCCAAATTTCCAGATTACTTTCCATTTTTACAATCTGCCCGGGTTCACCGAGGATTTTCAATGTATCTTCCTTGGTTGTTTTGCCGATTTCAAGTTTTTGTGTGATTAAATCGTCTTTTGCCGAAACTTGCCCCTGCCCCACCGCACAACCCCAAAGCATCGTGGCTAGAAACACCATCAGAGAAACAAGTTTAATGTAGATATGCCTGTTCATAATCATTTGGAAGTTCCTACCACAAACGGCAGTAAAATATAAGTTATTTGTTTAACCGCTTTTT
>DLME01000045.1:4203-9208 GCA_002479215.1 Syntrophaceae bacterium UBA7544 | reverse complement strand
GTTTAACCGCTTTTTTAGCACCGCTTTTGCAATAATGTTTATCCATGATTGACTCGTTAATAAAAAATAAACTTGTGGAATTAAAAGATTGTTTTTTACGACCAACTCGCGCAGGCATGGCAGTGGCTGATCGCCTGGTTCGGCAGCAGATATGTGGTACCGAGCAACACTACTTGAAACCCCACCTCGATTGCTCGTCGCCATCTCATAGGATTGGGTATTCAGCTTCGGGTAGAGGATGATTCGCGCCGAGGCGGTACGACAGAAATCTGTTCATCACTTCCCAAGACTTCTTCAGGACATCTTGCCGCACTATAGAGCTTATGTAGGCACTGGATCCGTGGCGAGGCCCCCGCGAGGCATCGGTAATGATTTGCAGAAAGTCCTTGGACAACCGCAGATTGTCGCGAAGCTTAGCCCAAGCCTGCTTCTGTTCGTCGGGACTGCCCTCGTCCCTGCCCCACATCGCTTTTCGCAATCCCTCCACTGCACGGGCACAGTTCGTAAGACTGTTGTTTCCATAGCGTAACGACGAGATGAGGTCATGTAGTGCAATCATGAGAGTAGGAGACCCGATTACAATCGGCAAGATGTCACGCATCTCTACCCGGACGTTGCCACCACTGACATTCGCCTTGCATGCTGTGACCAGCGCTGCGAGATCTGAAGCCTCCCCGATGAGCCAGTGAATTGATCCATCTGGGTACTCAGCACGATCAAGGTGAACGTCAAAGACCTTTCCACTGGCGAAGCCGAAAAGATCGACTTCGGCGCTCACCCAATCGAAGAGATACTGTAATATCCATCCCAATAATGTGCCGTCCCATCGATCCAGCTCAACCGTAACGACCACATCGGATTGCTTGATACGAATCGTAGCCTTCAAATCGATATCGGCCTCATCAATCCTGTATTTGACCTCCGGCTCGATGTCAAAGGTGAGGTGAAAACAGGGTGGTTCAATCTTTCCGAAAACCTTGAGAACGGGCATCTAGTTGATCCTCATTAGTCTTGGCCTATTGCCGCCAAACAATGCTTATATTTATCTTTATAAAAACCTAAACCCCGCACGTTTGCAGTACAACACCGTTCGACATCGATCTACTGTGGCGCTAACTCGCGGCTTGCATAATCTCTATATATTTTTTCTTTCTCGATCTTTTTTATGATTACCTGACTATAACAGAGGGAATTTCTTTTTCAAGGCGTATTTTTATATTTTCCAATTCATTATCCGGGTAGGTTTTTTCTTTAAGGAATTTTTTATCCAGCGTTTTTGTAGGCACAAATTTCTGTAAGACATAGCGTTTGGCACCGGAAATCAGCTTGACTATTTTTAAAATGTCTTTTTCCGTAAGCTGGGACTTCACAACTGTTGTGCGAAATTCATGCGGGATTTTTGATTTTAGAATAAGTTTAACGCTTTCTTGTATTGACTGCGTATCGACAGGAACTTTCACGATACTCTTATATTTTTCCAGTGGCGCTTTAATGTCCATAGCGATGAAATCCAGCAATTTTGCATCAATAAGCTCTTTAATAACTTTCGGCTGTGTGCCGTTGGAATCAAGCTTAGCGGCAAAACCCATTTTTTTGACAAGTTTAATGAAGCGCATTAAATCTTTTTGAATAGTAGGCTCACCGCCGGTGATCGTTACCGCGTCGAGCTTTCCCACGCGCAATGCCAGAAATGCTAAAACTTTTTTTTCTTCCAAACAGAGATCAAATAATTTCGGCTCCACCAGTTGCGGATTATGGCAGTAAGGACACTTGAAATTACACCCCTGTAAAAAAACAACGGCGCAAATCGCTTCCGGATAATCAATAAGTGATACTTTCTGCAGGCCGCCGATTTTCATTTTCCCATTTCTTTATGATTATGGAATCAAATATTAAAGCCCCCGACAGATAGAGGGGCTTTCCGATAGTTATATTTTTTACAGATTATGTATTATTACTGTAGTCTAAATACCTGTCGCGAGTTGAATTCCGCTTGTTTTCCTTTGTTCCATTGCTTAACCGGACGCAAATAACCCACAACGCGAGAGTAAACTTCGCAATCATCATCACAGGTAGGACACTTCTTCTTTTCGCCTTTAATGTATCCATGAGATGGGCACACGCTAAAAGTAGGAGTAAAAGTGAGATAAGGCAAACGGTAGTTAGAACAAATTTTACGAACCAATGTCTTTACCGCGTTGGGATTATCCACTCGCTCACCGGCAAAAGTATGGAATACGGTGCCGCCGGTATATCTCGTTTGAATCTCATCCTGCAAATCCAATGCTTCAAAAATATCGTCTGTATAGTTAACCGGCAGTTGAGTGGAATTCGTGTAAAACGGTTCTGCTTTTTTCGATTTGCCGTTGCCGGCGCAAATAATATCGGGATATTTTTCTTTATCTATCTTGGCTAAGCGATACGATGTCCCTTCCGCCGGCGTTGATTCCAGATTGTAATTATTCCCCGTTTCCTTCTGAAAATCGATGAGCTTGTTTCTCATAAAATCGAGAACGTTTTTGGTAAAGGCCTGGCCCTCTTTCGAAGCGATATTTCTGCCTAATAAATTTAAGCAAGCTTCGTTCATTCCGACCAATCCAATAGTGGAAAAATGGTTTTTCCAATATTCATCAAATCTTTCTTTCACATTGCGCAAATAATATTTAGTGTAAGGATAAAGATCGCTGTCGGTAAACTTCTCCAGAACCTTTCTTTTTGTTTCCAGACTTTCTTTGGCCACCTCCATTAGGTTTTCCAGCCGTTGCATGAAATCCTTTTTGGATTTGGCCAAATAGCCTATACGCGGCATATTTATCGTAATAACACCGATGGAACCGGTAAGTGGATTAGAACCGAAAAGCCCGCCGCCTCTCATTTCCAGCTCCCGATTGTCAATACGCAGACGGCAGCACATACTGCGCGCGTCTTCCGGATTCATGTCGGAATTGATGAAATTGGAAAAATAAGGCACGCCATATTTTGCGGTCATTTCCCATAAATCCTGTAAATTGGGATCATCCCAGTTAAAATCACGCGTAACATTGTATGTGGGAATGGGAAAAGTAAAGACCCTCCCTTTGGCGTCTCCTTCCGCCATCACCTGCAAAAAGGCCTTGTTGAAAAGGTTCATTTCCTCCTGGAATTCTTTATATGTTTCTTTCTGCGGTTTACCGCCGATAATCACGCTTTGATCCGCGTAATATTTGGGGATGGTGACATCCAGCGTTACATTGGTAAAGGGAGTTTGAAAACCGACTCTGGTCGGCACATTAATATTAAAAATAAACTCCTGCAGAGCCTGCTTTATTTCCGTAAACTTCAAACCATCGTAACGAATGTATGGAGCCAAAAGTGTATCGAAATTGGAAAAAGCCTGCGCTCCGGCCGCTTCTCCCTGCAGTGTGTAAAAGAAATTAACCACCTGACCCAAGGCGCTGCGCAAATGCTTGGAGGGTTTGCTTTCCACCTTGCCGGATACCCCCCGGAACCCCTGCAAAAGCAAGTCATACAAATCCCAGCCTACGCAATAGACGGAAAGCAGGCTCAAATCATGAATATGAAAATCGCCGTCATTATGCGCTTTTTTGATTTCCGGCGTATAAATTTCATTTAACCAATAAACTTTGCTCACTTCCGAAGAAATATAATTGTTCAATCCCTGCAATGAGTAATCCATGTTGCTGTTCTCATTTATTTTCCAATCGGATTTCTTTAAATATTTATCAACCAGATCAACTTCCATTTTGTTGGCAATATCCCTCAAGCGGGCGTGTTGATCACGGTATATAATGTAAGATTTGGCTGTTTTGCGGTAAGTGGAAAGCAGGAGAACTTCTTCCACGATATCCTGAATTTCTTCGACAGAGAGAACGTTGCCGTCAAAAAGCTTTTCGGCAAGATTTAAAACCTTGATGGTCAACTTTCGCGCTTCTTGAATATCAAATTCACTGGTGGCAGCGCCGGCCTTGGAGATGGCGTTGGTGATCTTTTCCGCATTAAATTTAACTAAACGGCCATCTCTCTTTTTAATTTTTGTGTTCATGAACTCCTCCATTAACCAGCAAAAAAAGAAATTAGTGCTGCCTCTATTATGACGCTATATATTGTGGTTTGGAAGCATAATACTACTACATATAGTAATTATCAAGAGAAAAATAAAATATTTTTCCAATCATAATAATGCAGGTACTAGGTGCAGGGAGGTTTGGCTAATAAAGGATGCGGGTTGATTTGGGATTTATTGGGATATATTGGGATAATAATTAGATTTTTTGGCGGCGCGACAATTAAATTAGATTTGACCAAAAATATTTTTTTTTGGCTTATACCGGCCCCACACTATACTTGAAATTGGATTAATTTAACCATTGGTAATGTTTCATTATTATAAATTTTTTAAGCCAAACCTCTTTGCAATTACAAGCCCGAACTCCGAACAAAACGAACTCCGAACACCTTTTTTTTACAAACATTTCGGAGTTAAAGATAAGATCATAAATATATTGATAAATATCTTTTTAAATCACTATTAAAACGGCGTATAAACTCCGAACAACAACACAATATTTAAAATGGTCTCTTGCCACTTATCTTTCTCTTTTTTGATTTTTTCCATCTAACTCCACTTTCAGGGAATCGGGGTTGTCGAGAAAAGCAAAAAAGGCGTGTGTCGATTCGGGGCCCAAATTTAATTTTCTAAATATTTCAAAATCATCAGATATTTTGAGCAACGCTTTCAAGATCGTCTTGCCCTTTTCCTCCGTCTGCCATTCTTCACTTTGCTCAGAAAGTATTTTCCATAATGTAGATAACAACCTACCGAATTTTCCAGGCAGTATTTTTTCTTGAAGCCCGTCTTGATATTCCAGAACTATATTATAAGATAGTTCTAGAATTCTAGTGCTCGCATGTTTGTCAAACCCTTTATCATTAATATATTTAAAAGTAATCGGTTTATTATCTAGTAAAAAAAAGGAATCTTCTTTCATTTTGCCTTCGCCGGTCA
>DLME01000045.1:0-4162 GCA_002479215.1 Syntrophaceae bacterium UBA7544 | reverse complement strand
TAATACCCAATTGGCGTTGTAGCCAAGTTTAACCAATTCCTTAATAACGGCGCTGCCCGGAGCGTTTTTCCCTAATTCATATCCCTGCCATGCACGAAAACTTATACCTATATGAGACGCCATTTCCTTTTGGCTTTTTCCAAGATTTTCACGAATCTTTTTTAAATGGTAAGCAAGAGTCAAATTTTGGTTTTTTTTAGAAGTCATTTTATTGCCTTTCAGCATACGAAATTTTTCCTTGACACCACGCAAAAATTTGTGTATGTCTTACACAAGTAAACAAAAAATAAAAAAACAGGTTAACAATGCGCATAAAGAAGAACCCCGTTTCAATTGAGCTTTGGTCATGGATCAAGCACCGCTTACTGACAGAAGGCTATCCTTCGTTTCGCGCCCTGGGGAAAGCCTATAGATATTCAGATGGTGCTTTTAAGAACGTAAAAAATTATGCCTATCCTAAAATTGAAAAAATTATTGCCGACATCGTCGGCATGAAACCACAAGATCTTTTTTCTAACCGCTACGACGTAAATGGAAAGCCTATTGGGCGCAACTACCCACGTTCACGAAGAATAACAAAACGTAAAAGTATATGCAATATAAAAACAAAGCGGAGCAGATAAATAATGGAAAGTGCTTCTGAAAAAAGTTATTTCACAGCCATTGAATATGCAGACATGCAACTTCCAGGACTCCCTATAACGGAACGCGGTATACAATTGAAAGCCAACAAAGAGCATTGGGAAAAACGTCCACGTCAAGGCCGTGGCGGGGGCTGGGAGTTTGCCGTTGAATCTTTGCCCGTCAAAGCACGCATGGCATTCGAACGTACTTTGAATTTGTCCCCTCCCAAAGGCGATAAGACGTTGCTTCCGAAAGATCCTAGTCAATTTAATATACGGCAGCGAAAAGTGGCCGATAAACGTTTTGCGATAGTAACGGAATTCAACCAAGCTAAAAAAAATGTCCCTCCTAAATTCCTCACCAAATTCACAAAGAATTTTTCAAAAAATAAAAACACCACCTGTAGCACTTTAAATAGGTGGTGTAAAAACTTTCAACATGGTGGTTATCAGGCCCTTATACCGGGTTGGAATAATGGAGATCCTCAAAACATTCTGACGCCGGAGATGAGAAAGTTCATCGAAAAAGCTTATTTACAGCCCTACGGGCCTCCGATTAAAAAAGTTCATGAAGATCTATGCAAAGCCTTTGCCGATAAAGGTCAGCGATTGCCTGCATACCGCACTGTAGCCGCCTTTATAGATTCAAAATGGACACCGGCGCAGCAATTGCTGATCAGAGATAAAGAAGCATGGAATCGATTATATGATCCACATGTGCGCCGTGATTGGCAAAAATGTGAACTCAATGAGTTATGGATTTCAGACCATAAGCAACTCGACGTGGCCTGCCTTTTCCGGGGTAAGGTCATTTTCCCGTGGCTAACGGCCATTGAAGAAGCCCTGTCAAGAAAATTTATCGGCTGGATACTTGTGCCGTCACCGAACGCATTAGCGATTGGCCAGGCGTTCCTATACGCAGTGAGTAAATACGGGGCGCCGAAAACTTTTTACTGTGACCGAGGCAAGGATTACCAAAGCAAATATATTTCCGGGGAAAAAGAGAAAAAGGACGAAGACGGCAATTTAATAGACCCAGCGCTGCCGGGGCTTGTGGCGAATTTAGGGACTGAAATTTTTTATGCAGTCGGGAGAAATCCGCGTGAAAAAATTATTGAAGCAGCCTTCGGCTGCTTTACGGATCGATTAAAAGATCTGGTAGGGTATCGAGGGCATTCAATCAAAACGCGGCCAAAAAAACTTGACCACGAAATCAAAGCAAAGAACCTCCTCATATTTGAGGAGCTAGAAGTAAAGATTGATGAGCTTATAAATGATAGAAACGCCCGGCCCCACGCCACAACAAAGAAAACGCCGGATTCATTCTGGTCAGGGTTTCAAGCGAAAATACCTTCACAAGACGTATTGAATTTTCTCTTGATGGATGTTCACCAACAAGTGACTGTGAAAGATTCATCTGTACTTCTCAAGGGCCTCTTATATCGCCATGATGAACTTTTTAAACTTGCCGGGGAAAAAGTTGAGTGTAGGCGTGATCCTAAGGATATTCGCACGGCGATAATCATCTATCGAGATCAAGTTTTTTGCTCTGCAACACTGGAAACGCCCGACCATTATCGGTCTGCGATTACCTTGTCAAGCGTGGCCGATGCGGCCAGAATCCGTAAAAAAATAAAGAAATTTCGGAAAGAAATTATAGAAAGTGAAGATGTCATCGATGATCCGCTTAAGCTCGCGGTCGAACTTGATCAGAAGGAAAAGCTTCGTCAGCGCGATATCAGACCGGCGTCCAGCAAAGTAATTTCGTTTCATAGACGGGAAAAGCTGGCTCGCAATGTCTCTGATACGATGCGGAAATCAGAGGTGGAAGGTGAGTCTCAAGAAGCTAATACGGCGGCCGCTGGTGGTGACATCCTTTCTCGCTACCTTGCGGCCACCGCAGGAAAATCAAGACCAGTTGGGCGATTTTGAACTAGGAGGTTAATGTGGGACAGGTACTTGCTTTAAAAATGCTTATTGATCATAGCCAACAAACTCGCACATATACAAATGAAGTTGAGAGTGATGAGTCATTGCGCGCACGTCTCCAATTTCACATTGATACCTCCGGCCACTCCGCACTTGAGATCTGTCAAAGTGTGAGAGGGGAAGCCCATGCCGCAGATATTCATAACTTTCTTATCAACCATCCTACAAAGTATTACCAAAATGCGAGGGAAGCAGTCGCGAAATATCTTGATAAAAAAGAGGATCCCAGATTTCTTTTAGAAAATACAATGTTTTGCGAAACAAGTTTCGCGGTAAAGATGGGGGCGATTTGCAGCTGTTGCAAACAGGATGCGGACGTTGGAATTATCGTTGGCGCTTCCGGTCTCGGAAAAACAGAAAATTTGAGGGAGATGAAGCGGCTGGATCGAAGCATGATGTTAGCGACGGCTGATCCGACATCGCGTTCAGTAGGTGCAATCCTATTATTGATATCCAAACTTTTACCAGGTATTTCCCGTGGGGCCCGCACCAGCAGTGCTTTTATGGCGAATATTATCGAGGCCCTTAAAGGCAGCGGCAGGCTTCTAGTTGTTGACGAGGCTCATTTTTTAAGTTGGGAGGCCTTTGAAGCGGCGCGAAAAATTTATGATGCAACGGGCATCGGGCTTGTTTTTGTGGGTCAGCAATATCTTTATGATCAGATGAGAGGAGGTTCTCGTAAATCGTTACTATGGGATCAAATATTTTCCAGAGTGGGACTTCGTGCCCATTTCAAGGGTGACATTCCTATGGAGGATGTTGAAATGCTTGTTAATAAAATTTACCCAACACAGCTTGATAAAAAATGTATGACGTATCTTTTTGATAAGGCAAATGGCCCTGGAAAATTTCGAGCTATGATCAAGCTAGCCCAGCGCGCGCAGCG
The DNA here is from genome assembly GCA_002479215.1 of Syntrophaceae bacterium UBA7544. GTDB lineage: Bacteria > Desulfobacterota > Syntrophia > Syntrophales > Smithellaceae > UBA4810. The sequence continues at coordinate 664 of DLME01000045.1, read as the reverse complement.
TCTGGCAGAATCAGAAGGGACAAAGGTTACGTTACCTTTGCTGCAACAAGTAAATAGTATTTTGATGACTTAAATTTTAAAAAGATATGGAGGCTAAAATGGGTGGCTTAATTTACCCGAATGAAAAGGCAAAACTATTAAAAATGCTGTCACCAGAGACGCTGAGAATAATTCAAGCAGATTATCCTTTCAAGAAAGAGAGAAATCAAAAAATTTATGAATTGGTGCAACGAGGCGCCAGTCCCACTGTCCTGGCCGAAATAATTGGTGGGTTTTCTCGTACCAGCGTTTGGAAAATTGGCACGACAGGCAAGAATAGCTAATTAATCAAAACAGACGATCTGCCCAAGATAAGGCTGTTTTGATGTGTTGGATAGGGAAATAAAAAATTTTTAAAATAAAGGAGGAATTAGAAATGAAGGCGCAAAAGGAGAATAAAAGCATTGGATTTGATTTTGCATTTCATGAAGACAGGTTGAAGTGGATAGAAGATCCCAATAGCAAGGGGGTAAGTGCGCAGGTTATCGATATTCACTTGGGTATGATCAATGATTTCATTAAAACCGTGGCGATTCTGGTCTTCGATTTACAAAGACGCTTTGAGGAGATCAAAAGGCAAAAAATGCTAGAAGAGAAATATCCGCCAATTCAAAAAAGCTGTCCC
>DLME01000136.1 GCA_002479215.1 Syntrophaceae bacterium UBA7544 | reverse complement strand
GCCTCGTCATAGGAATTGGTGTGCAGTGATTGACAACCGCCCAACGCCGCGGCGTAAGCTTGCAGGGCAACCCGGACGACGTTATTCAAAGGCTGCTGCGCGGTCAGCGTGACGCCTCCCGTTTGCACATGGAAGCGCAGCATCATCGAACGGGGATCTTTGGCCCCGAAGCGCTCTTTCATCACTTTTGCCCAGCACCTGCGGGCCGCCCGGAATTTAGCTGTTTCCTCAAGTACGTTAGTAAAAGCGTTGAAAAAGAAACTGAGACGCGGAGCAAAGGTATCGACATCCAGGCCGCGGTCAATGCAGGCCTGGACATAAGCGATACCGTCCGCGATGGTGAAGGCTGCTTCCTGCGCCGCGGTGGAACCGGCTTCCCTGATATGATACCCGCTGATACTGATAGAGTTCCAGCGGAGAACATTCTTAAAACAATATTCGATCAAATCAACTGTCAGCTTCATGCTCTGCTTGGGAGGATAGATATATTGGCCACGGACGGTAATTTCTTTTAAAATATCATTTTGTACCGTACCGCCGAGTTTATCGTAGGAAACCCCCTGCTCATCGGCAACCGCCAAATACATGGCCAAAAGCACGGTGGCCGGCGCGTTGATCGTCATAGACGTCGTCACTTTATCGAGAGGAATACCCTTGAACAAGACGCGCATGTCTCCGATATAGTCAATGGCCACACCGACCTTGCCGACTTCGCCCATGGAAAGCGGATGATCGCTGTCATACCCCGCCTGAGTGGGCAAATCAAAGGCCACAGGGAGGCCCGTCTGACCCTGATTGAGGAGATAGCGGTAGCGCTCATTGCTCTCTTTGGCGCTTCCGAATCCGGCATATTGACGCATTGTCCAGAAGCGCCCGCGGTACATTGTGGGCTGGACGCCGCGGGTAAAGGGATACTGTCCCGGATAACCAATCTCTTCGTTATAGTCGAGGCTGGCGGTTTCCAGCGGAGTGTAGAGCCGCTCTATTGGCGTGCCGGAAATGCTGGTGAAGACTTCTTTGCGCTCCTTCTCGCGGACCAGAGATTTTTGCAGTATTTCTTTTCCCCACTTATCTTTGGCAGCTTTCATCTTTTTCAGTTCATCTTTGTCCAACATTTTATGCCGCTCCATTTTCACTTTTGTAAGATTGTCGATATTTTATTTTTTAATAATCATAGCATCCGCCACTTTCGCGCCGCAAGAGAAAAGCACCAGAGGATTGATGTCCAACTCTTTTATTGTATCGCCGTAGTCCGTCACCAGGCGGGAAACCTTCAAAATAATATCCACCAGTGCGTTGATGTCCACGGACGGTTTGCCTCTCATCCCCTGCAATACACTGTAGCCCTTAATCTCGCTTACCATTTCTTCGGCATCAACGCGGCTAAGCGGGGTTATCCGGAAAGAAACATCCTTCAGCGCTTCCACAAAAATACCGCCGAGCCCGAACATGATAACATGACCAAACACCGGATCCTTAGTCGTGCCGATAATAACCTCGACCCCATCTTTCAGCATTTCCTGAACCAGAACACCCTGTATTTTAGCTTCCAGCATATATTTTTTGGCGTTGGAGATAACCTCTTTAAACCCCACGCGAACCTCCGCGTCGTTTACGACATTCAGTTTGATGCCTCCGGCCTCCGTCTTATGCGTAATCTGCGCGGACTGAATTTTTAAGGCCACCGGGTAACCGATCTTACGGGCTGATTCTACGGCTATATCGGCGGATGTGGCCAGTGCTTCACGGGTTACAGGTATCCCATAGCCGCTTAAAATTTTCTTTGCTTCGTATTCCGATAAGGCATCCGGATTATCTATTATCTTTTCCCCCTCTTTGTCCGGTTTTATCGCCTGCTTATCTATCTTAATATTTTCCGCACATCTGACCTTGGCGCTGTACCAGGCCAGAGTACTCATTGCCTGAATGGAGTGCAAGTGATCCGTCAGCACCGGCATACCGGCGTCTTCAATCGACTTAATCGCCTTGGCTATCACGTCCGAAGAAGAAAGATTGTAAGTTGTGAGCACGATAGGCTTGGTTGTTGATTGATAAATTTCGATGAGATCTTTCGCCAGAATCGGTGCGCTGTGAGCCATAAAGCCCATGGCTACCGCTATCATATGAATATTATCATCTGCCACAAGGGCTCTCAGACAACGTCCCAACATCTCCGGTTCAGCTACCGCCGCCGAGGTCAGATCAACCGGATTTTTGGCAGAACCAAATGGAGGAAGATATGATTCCAATATACGGCGCGTCTCACCCATGAACTCCGGTACATTGAGCCCCAGAGTTTCGCATTTATCCGCCATTAGAACACCCGCTCCGCCGGAAATGGAAAGAATGCCGATATTATTACCTGCAGGCATACGGCCGCCGCGGTGAACGATAACAAAAGATGTCAGTTCGCTCAAAGTTTCTATGCGGATAATTCCCATCTGACGGAAAAATGCGTCATAAATTTTATCGTCCCCGGCCAGAGAGCCGGTATGGGATGATGCCGCTCTTGCGCCGGCTCTCGTTCGGCCTACTTTCATTATCAAAATCGGCTTTTTCAACTTCAGGGCATTTTGGGCCGCCTTACGGAATTTAGCACCGCTTTTCGCTCCTTCCAGATATCCGCCAATAACCTTAGTTTCGGGAGTAGTCAAAAGATAGGAAAGGAAATCGGAAAATTCCGTATCGGCTTCATTCCCGACACTGACAAAGGAGCTGAAACCGACACCAGCCTGAACCGCCTGGGCGAAGATCAAAGTCCCGAAAGCACCGCTTTGCGTCACAAACCCCAAAGACATCGGATAGACCGGTTTTAAATCAACAATATTGGCAAAGGAAGCCATTACCGAATTGCTCAAATTCACGAGCCCGACGCAATTAGGGCCCAATATCCTCAGCTTATTTTTTTGGGAAAGTTGTGTCACTTGCTCTTGCAGGGCTTTGCCTTCCGGGCCCACTTCAGAAAATCCTGAAGTGAAGAGCACCACAGCCTTGACCTTTTTCACGACACACTGTTGTAATGCCGCCAGCACCGATTGTGCGGGAACACTGATAATAACCATCTCCACATCGCCCGGTATTTCCAATAACGAAGGATAGCATTTAACTCCATGGATTTCCATGTAATGGGGATTGACTGGATATAACTTGCCCGTGTAGTTCCATTTGAGGAGGGCGTTCAAAGACCTGCCGCTCGGCTTGCGAATATCTTTGGATACTCCGATGAGCGCGATAGAATGAGGATTAAAAAAATACTCCATAGCTGATATGTCGACATTCCCGTCTTTTTTATCCATTTATAAACTTCCTCAATTTGGCTATTCTCCAACTATATTTTTTAAAAGTATGCATCTACAGATTAAGAAGAAGTCTTGCTACTCCCGGGGAACCATAAACTTTCTCAAAACTTGGATGCCGCTTTTCCTTATCAAACTTAAATCCTCGTTTCTCATAGGCTCGCCTGGCCGGTTTATTATCGATGAGAACTCCAATCTGCGCCAGCTTAAAACTATTTTTTCTTCCTCTATCGATCGCTGACGCAAGCAACATGTTTACTATACCCTTCTTTCGATGCTCGGGAAGGACGGCAACATTCTCAATTACCCAAGCGCCCTCCACATTATCAGGGGTACAGGTCATAAACGACACATAACGCTCCAGAGCAGCCTTTTGATAATCTTCCGTCCAACCCAGCTTTTCGATAACCTCCGGCAGCGCCTGTGTGAACGCCCGCATGCCTAATACCTTTGGATCATAGCCGCTTAAAGCGCCCGCTTTCTGTCCGTTAACTTCCGCCACAATAAAAGTGGAATAATGAAATAAATGAGGTTTTTGTGTTGTCGCAATAAGACGAAGAAAAGAAAGACAATCTTGTTGCGTGCCTCCTACATAATGCTCCCATGCCCCATATTTATTATGCGACCGCGCTGCGGTAAGCATTACCCACGCAAGGAATTGTGCGTCATCGAACTTAGCTGATCGTATGTTAATATTCATTGTTTCACTTCTCCTATGATAGCGAATATATTAAATGAGAAATACCGGAGTTGGTTTTTAAACGCAGCCTGTGTTTATAAAAGGTGATGCCCGCCGTCCAGAAGCAGTGTTTCGCCGGTTACGAGAACGGCGTCTTCGATGAAGTAACGTACCGTATCCGCGATTATCTCCGGGGTTGCTGTCATCCGCAGAGGCAGTGTATTCTCTAAATGACCTTTTGTTTTTTCATATCTTTCCTGCCCCATTCCCGCTTTCAGCCATTCACCCTGAATAAAGCCGGGGCATATGGCGTTGATGCGAATCTCCGGACCCAAAACACGGGCCAGCGCCATAGTCATGTTGATCAACGCCGCCTTAGAGGCGCAATAAGCAACAGAACTGCCGATTGCCCTCACACCGGCGATGGAAGCTATATTCACGACAACCCCGCTACCGGCAGCTTTCATCTGCGGCGCCACCGCCCTGATCATCTGGTAGGGACCGACGAGATTGATACTGTAGATGTGCAGGAAATCTTCTTTGGACAGCCCTTCGAGATTATCGTGGGTATTGAATTTTGTCGTCGCGGCATTGTTCACTAAAACATCGATGCGTCCCCATTTGTCCATGGCTTCGCGAGCCATGCGCCGGCAATCGCCATCCTCAGCAACGTCAGCCCGGCAAAGCAAAGTCTGCGCACCTAAGGATTCACACGCCGCCTGAACCTCTCTGGCTTCTTTTTCGCTTTTGGAATAATTAACCACCACATTATAGCCGTTTTTCGCGAGCAACTTTACTGTCGCGGCACCGACACCCCGGGATGATCCGGTGACGATGGCAACTGGTTTAGACTTATTCATAGCATTCTCCTTAATACGAATAAGAATATTCGCCTCTATCACAACTTAAGGCTTGACAGCAAATTAATTCTAGCAGAGCGGGAAATCTATCGAACTTTGTTATTTCCTTTATACCAAACGCATATCAATATTCGTAATTTCAAAGGCATTAAATATTTTTGGCCTTATTCATCATATTGGTGACAGTCAGTTCCAAAGACAGTTCCCTCCCGGCAGATTGAGCCGGCGCAAAGTTTCTGATGAATTCTATTTCCTCGTCCGTCGGATGGGGGGTCTGTGACAAATCGGAAGCAATCTTCAGATCCCACGGCACATCTTTTTTTACATCTTCTATTCTGACTTTCGGATGAATCTGCGCTAGATACATTTCTTTGGTAACGGGATCGAACCTAAAAACACCTTTGGTCGTCAACAGCATTGACGGCCCCGAACCTTTGGCAAAAAGTCCGGATTTATCCCGGCTCTCCCCCCCGTCAAGGTATCCGGGAGAGGTCATGTAATCCAGCTCATTCACAAAATTTCCCCCCAGCATTGTGAGCACCGTCCTTTTCGCGTACGATAAGAAATCCGCGGCGCCGCCCGATCCCGGCAGTCTCATTGTTGGTTTGTAATAATCCCCAATAGCCGTGGTATTCACATTGCCATATTTATCAACCTGGCCTACTCCCAGAAAACAAACATCGACGAAACCGCGATAGGTCATGGTAAAGGCCGAAAACAAATCAGTGGCATAGGAGAATCCGCGGCAGGAATGAGCATCGGCTATGTGATTCAGCGGCAAGAGCGGCTCAAAATCGATAATACCCGATTCCATCATGAGCGTGGCATGAGGTGCATATAGGGTCTTGGCCAAGGCTCCGGCCGTCGTGGGTAATCCCACGCCCAGAATGACATTTTCATGGTCGTGTATTTCCTTAGCAACGGCGATCACCAATAGTTCTTGAAGCGTATACGGTTTACTCATAAAGCTTCCCCCTCTCTTTCAATGTCTTTTCCAGCTCTTCCATTGTTAAACCCATATTCCTCTCTCTTCCCTCCCTGTCCCATCTCGTGGTAAAGGCAGAACCATAGTTGGCAGGAGCGGAATAAAAGGCCTTGGCCTTGATGCCGTCCAGGACACTGCTGCCGAACCTTTGTATATAACGATCAATATATGCAGCGCGGTTCTCACAGCCGTAAATCCACTCGTCCATCCAAACTTTAAGTCCGTCGGCCGTAGAATCGGCCATCATAAACAAACCGTACATAAAAAAGTCTATATTATAGTGACCAAGAACCTCCGTAGGGTGCGCCCCCCAGGGAACCTCAATTACCGCATTGACACGATAGGCGGGAATAATAGTCAAATGGGGACTGGATTTAACGATGTCGTGTTCCACGATTTCTTCGCAGGAAACAATAATTTTTTTGCTGGCCAGAGCGGCGGCGGCCACGCTTCCGAGGGCTCCCCAGTACTGGGCGTTTCCGAATTTATCCGCCCGTTGCACATGCACAATACAGACATCGGGATTTGCCGCAGGTACCGTGAGCAAATTCTTTCCCGTATAGGGACATTTGATAACACGGAATTTATTATCACCCATAAAACTTCTTTTGCGGAAAAGATCCGTAGCCATAACACCCTCGAGGACCTGGATGAAGCTGAGGCCGTGCATACCCGCAACCAAGCGCGCGTTGTAATCAAAATTCGTATAGTCCTCCATTTCTAGAGTACCCGCGTTCAACGCCCGCTCCACAGCGGAACCGCCTTTCTTACCGCCCGCACGCAGCACATAGGTCGTAATTAGCTGGTCAACGCATCCGGCTCCGACAAGAACTTCAACATCAAATATTCCCGATTGAGAATAAAGGGTAAAACCCTTTCTTCCTTGCCGGATGACTTCATAAACGAGCTCGGCACAGCTTCCCACCGTGTAATTACCGATAACCAGCTGATCTCCATTATGCACGAATCTGCTGATAGCCTCTTTAGCAGTCATGATCTTACTTTCTGCTTCCGTCATATATGCATCCCTTCCTTTCTGAAGAAAGTATAAAACACTCACGCCACAAAACAAGATACCCCGCAGGAAGCTACAGGGCATCTTAAATCGCAAGCATG
>DLME01000272.1 GCA_002479215.1 Syntrophaceae bacterium UBA7544 | reverse complement strand
AAATAAGCGAGGGGTTTTATTCCCATCTCTTTCACTTTTTTTTCGGAAGCAAGCATTATAACCGCCGCGCCGTCATTTTCAGAAGAAGAGTTTCCGGCCGTACAAACACCACCGGAATAAACAGGCTTTAGCTTGGCTAGTTTTTCCAGAGTAGTTTCTCTTCTCGGACCCTCATCTATACTGAAGAAAGTCGTCTGTCCGTTCTTATCTTTACCGAGAGGCACGGGAACGATTTCTACAGCAAATTTTCCGGCATCCTGCGCCGCAATCGCTCTCTGATGGCTCCGGAATGACCACTGATCGGCTTCTTCCCTAGTTATTTTTTCTTTTTTGGCCGCAGCTTCGGCCCAAGTCATCATAGAACTTAGCTCGCCGTACCGGGCAATGGGTTGCGACATGACACGAGCACGCTGGATACGATCATAAAACGGAATTCCCCACATGGCCAGGGCGCCGTGTCCTCTGGGCATGAAACCGTATTTTTCATGATTCTTGCCCCCCAGTCCCCACTTGATATCGCCGGGGATATACAGTTCGGCTTGGCTCATCGAGTCCATACCTCCCGCGATAATAATATCGGCATTTCCCGTTTGTATTTTCAGAGCACCGAAAAAAATAGCTTCCAGACCTGAACAGCAACGCCGGTCAAGAACTACTCCCGGAACGCTGTCCGGCCAGCCGGCTTCTAGAACTGCCATGCGCGCGCCGTTGGCGCATTCGCCGTTTTGATAAGCCGTTCCCATAATCACATCTTCAACCTGTGCCGGATCTATTTTTACCCGTTTAACTAATTCCTGCAAAACGATAGCGCCAAGTTTATAAACAGGAATATCTTTTAAAGAACCACCGTATGCGCCGATGGGAGTGCGCACACAACTTAAAATGACTACATTTTCCATGGTTTCATCCCTCAATAGTTTCTATTTTAAAAATTTACGTCTTTTCTCGGCTTCATTTCTCCGGATGTATAATCATACCATCCTTTTCCAGTTTTTCTTCCCAGGTCTCCACTCTGCACAAGTTTCTCCAAAATTAAAGCGGGACGGAATTTCGGATCTTTATATCCCTCATAAAGTGTTCTAAAAACATTAAGACCTATCTCGAGTCCTACAAAATCACCTAATTCAAACGGCCCCATGGGATGATTGAGTCCCAGCTTTATGGCTTTGTCTATATCTTCAATAGTTGCGACACCCTCCAGCAAACAATTATAAACCTCCGCTCTGAATGCTGCATTAACCCTGTTAACAAGAAATCCGGGCACATCTTTCACCCGGACGGTTTCTTTCTTCAGTTTGGCTGCAACCGTTTCAATTATTTTTGTGGTTTCCTCAGCTGTTTTAAATCCCGGAATGATCTCAACCAGACGCATTACCGGCACTGGGCTGAAAAAATGCATACCGATGAACTTTTCCGAGCGCTGCACAGTTGTTGCCAGAGAAGTAATGGGTATGGAAGATGTATTTGTGGCAAAGATAACATCTTTACGGCAGAGAGAATCCAACTTCTGGAAAATGGATTTTTTAACCTCAAAATTTTCAAAAGCTGCCTCAATAATCAAGTCGGCTTTTTTCGCTTCTTCAAAATCGGGTGATTTGCTGATTCTAGCTAAAATTGAATCTTTATCGGCAACCGTTATTTTTTCTTTCTTAACCCGTCCATCAAGTATCGAGCTTATGGAATTGAAGCCCTTGTCGATAAACTCCATCTTTACATCATTCATGATGACGTTATATCCGGCCTGGGCGGAAACTTGTGCAATGCCCGATCCCATGAGCCCCGAACCAATAACCATAATATTTTTGATATCCATATTTTTACTCCTTGCTTATCGATTTTTACATCCTATTATCATTTTATAAAATCAGCAAATATCATACCAGTTATATCATCCCGCTTTAAAAAACGTCTTATGCTAATATGTGGTAGAGAATATTTTTTATCTCCTTCGTGATTTGGACTAACCACACCGCCTTATTACTGGCAAATAGTAAATTGAAATTCAATGAGTCTTATTTCAAAATGAAATAATTTTGTGTAATTTTTGTTGACTCTTTTGTATTAATTGTATACATATTTATACGAAAAAAGAAAAAGTTATGGAAAAAATTCCTCAATTTTTAATAAAAACGCTACAAGATCTTTCGGATGCAGCCGCAATCATTGATGAAAATAAATATGTATATTATGTAAACAGTAACTTTGAAGATCTATTCAAATTTAAAATTGGAGGTAAAATAAAAAACCACTGCGATGCTCTTTCCGGTCTAAACATAAAAACATCAGTCAAAGTAATTATATCGCCGCAATTTTTAAGCATTCCCGGTCATCAACAAAAAATCAGCCTGTATGTATACTTATTAAACAAATCAAAAAACCAAGAGCATTTTTATCTCTTAATTGCCAGGGATTCTGAAAAAAAAGATGATAGATCTTATCGGATAAAAAAGTCTAATCCTTATGAAGATGAGGAAAAATATAGGACAGAAAAACTTTCTCATGAGTTTGGCGAGTTAGTAGGTGAGAATATAGAATTTAAAAAAGCCCTGGTTATTGCTCAAAGAGCCGCAAAATCCAATATTTCCGTGCTGATCATCGGAGAAAGCGGTACAGGTAAAGAAATACTCGCGCGCGCGATACACGGTACAAGTAAGCGGAGCTGTAGGCCATTGATTGATGTCAATTGTGCCGCTATTCCGGATACTTTAATCGAAAGTGAACTGTTTGGATATGAAAAAGGAGCGTTTACCGGAGCAAGAACAGAAGGAAGCAGAGGCTATTTCGATGAAGCTCATGAAGGGACTATCCTTCTGGATGAAGTTGGGGATGCGTCGCTTCAGACGCAATCAAAGTTATTAAGGGTTCTTGAATCCGGTACTTTTAAGAGGGTAGGCGGTACGAAAAACATTAAGGTTGACGTCCGCATAATATCTTCAACAAACAGAGATTTAACCTCTTTAATCGAACAGAAGGCATTTCGGGAAGACCTTTTCTTTCGCTTAAATGCTTTTACTATTTACCTCCCGCCGCTCAGGGAGCGCAGAGAGGATATTCCTCTGTTGGTCGATTATTTTCTTAAGTCCAACGACGATATCGAAAAACGAAATTTAAAATTTTCCTCCTCGGCGATGGAAATTCTAAATTCGTATCACTGGCCTGGGAATGTGCGTGAATTGAAAGGCGTGGTGAGCTACGCGGTCAACATGAGCAGAGATTCGATAGTTTCTCCGAGTTCACTTCCCAATTTTCTTTTTACCCAAGAACCGGAACACAATCATGTCGGTTTATCCATAACTTCTTTACAAGATAAGACTTACAATCTTACACAAGCTGTTAAAAGTTTGGAAAAAAAACTAATCAAAGAAACCCTGGAAACATCCCCTAACAGAACCATGGCTATAAAAAAACTGGGAATCAGCAGAAGAACTTTTTACATCAAAATGAAACAATATGGTTTTGATTAAAAGAAGTAGCTCAAATTTATAAGTCTTTAAACATTTTTCCTGTATCAGATTATTTTAAAGGCATAAATATTTATGGAACGTATTATGCATAATATATCTAGACGAAATGAGAATAAAATTTTCCCGGAATTAATGATTTTTTTTATTTATTAGGATAACTATTTTGAAAAAGGAAAATAAAGTAACCATTGTAGAAATATCTCCGCGCGACGGTTTACCGGCCGTGCGTAAAAGCCTTTCGGCTGACAATGAGGTAATGTTTATAAATAAATTATCTCAAGCCGGTTTTAAAAAAATAGAATGTGCATCTTTCTTGCATCCGCGTCTTTTACCGAGAAACTACGATGCAGAAAAAATTATTGATGGGATCAAAAAACAATCGGGCGTCACCTATGTGGGGTTGGTGCCTAACGAAATCGGCTGCCGACGGGCATTGATTACTCAAATTGACGAAATTCTTATGCTCGTAGCCACGAGCGATGTATTCAATAAAGTAACGATGGGACGAACATTAAAGGAGACCGTAAACAAAACGTTGCCTGCTATTTTCGACGCTACCGGCAAAAGCGGAAAGAGTGTCAGAATTTATATTCTCACCGCCTTTGGTTGTCCCTATGCAGGAGTGATTTCACCCGAAGAAGTATTACAACTTGTATTGAAAATAAGTTATATGGGGGCAACAGAAATTTCTCTTGTAGATTCTACCGGTATGGCCAACCCTAAAAAGGTGAAGGCCCTTATAAAATCCATTCTTGATTTGAATCTAAATATTAATCTTGCCGTGCATTTTCACAATACCAGAGGTACGGCTATTGCAAATTGTGTTGCCGCCTATGAGGCCGGTATAAGAATTTTTGACACTTCGCTGGGCGGCATGAGTGGAACACCTTACGGTTCGATGGAACTTGATCTGGGATACTGGAACGTGCCGACGGAAGACCTTGTTTATTTATTTGAAGAAATGGGGATAAAAACAGGGATCGATTTCAATCTTCTTCTGGAATGCGTTAAAATCGCGGAAAAATTTGCCGGAGAACCTTTACCCGGACACCTTCTCCGAGCGAATCCAAATTTCAGCAAAACAAAAGTGTCCGAGAACCTTAAGCCGCCAATGCATTTGGATGTATGATGACGGGCAAATATAGTAAATGTTTTATATTTCTAGCGTTGTGATTCATCACCTCTAAGGAAAAAACGTTTCGGATCGAAGCAGCGCATAAGTTTTAATTCTTCTGCGGACGGCAAGGAAAGAATCTGCAGTTTGCTCTTAACTTTCAATTTCCAGCCGCATTGTTCCTGAATGCTCCTCACACATTCCTCTTCAGATGCCGAGGGGGTTACAGGAAAGTACCCGGTCAATGCCAGTTCATTATTTCCCGCTTCCTTTTCCAATATTCCCAACTGCGAAATTACGGTGGTTACTCTAACACCCGGTGACGTTATATAGGCGACTTTTTCTACAAAGCGATTCTTGTTTTGCTCCAAAGTAACGACCGTTTCAGTGGCACTAGAGGCCACATCATTGGCTCCTCCTGACCCGACTAAAAAAGGCCCTGTTTCGGATAGTCTTGTCGTATTTACATTTCCCCACCTGTCCACTTGTCCCGCTCCGATAACTCCAATACTGGAAGTCTGGGAACCGCCCATAATAATGCCCAGAGAAGTAAAGATATCCGAAATCATCTTACAGGAAGGAATGTTGCGAAGATTGAATACATAAGGATCGGATGGTTGAGGAGAGTAACCATAGTAACCTATTTCCGCTACCAGCTCCAGAAGGTATTCTTCCCGCCGCAATTTGTAATAGGCCAACCAGGCGGCAAGATTAGAAACGCCGATGCCGCAAAGAGCCAAACGATAATTTTTTATTTTAACAATTTCCATAATTTTATTGGAAGAGGCGCTAACCAAACGTTCGGCAGAAGTAGATTCTTGGGGAGAGGGGAGACGACCGGCCAAGACGGAAAGTTCAGATATCCAGGAATCGTTTTGGATTTTCCCTTTTAAATGCCAAATACGCTGTTGCCCAAGACGGGAAAGAAAATCTTCATGATTTTTGCATCCCAGTACCCATTTTTCCACCCAGGCTTGATATTCATCAGAATTTCGGGCAGCTTTTCTTGCTTCTATAATCCATTCTTCATCTTCTCCGTATCCTTCCAATTCGGAGACACCCAGAGCATGAATGCCCATAGGATGGCCGCCCATAGGTGCAGGGCAGACCGCTTTGACGATATATCCGGGAAGGCGAGTCATATGAGCGTGACGTCGGATAAAATCGGCATCGACAATTTTTTCGACGGTGACGATCACACCTTCCTTGGCTGCTAGTGCTCCAAAGTGATTTCCGGAATACGGCGCGGACATAATGGTGTTACCGTCTTGATCTGCCGCCCATCCGTGAGCAATGGCAATATCCGGATTATAGGCTTTAACAACACTTGCCGATTCTCCCTCTGCAAAGGGATTTGGAATTTGACAAAAACTGTCCTTATTATCCAACTCCATGGAACTGCCGCGAATTGATTTGGTAGGGAAAAACGGTACACCTAAAGCTCCGGCCATGAAGCGAAGAACAATCGTTAATTGTGTCCAGTTTTCCAGAAAGACAGTTCCTTCCCTTAGAGCTCGGGCAAGAATGGGATTAGGAGCCGGGAATGGATACCCGTCGCCGGTGAATGCAGCAATGATTTTGTTACATAACTTTCCATGAACGAAGAGGGCAATATTGTAAACACTTCCTGAAATCCCAATAATGGTGAATCCGGGATTTTTCCCCCAGAATTGCCGGGCGATTTCAAAAAAGATGGCTGTCGGCGTGGTCATACCGTTTCCAAATTGAATGCTCATCTGCGGCCGGACAAACAGGCGCACAGCTTCGGAAAGTACCATAACTTTACTTGCGCCGCCGGAATCCCGGAATGTCAATTTTTCCTCCAGAAAACGTTTCAGGTGGGTATCCATAATAATTTACTCCTAGAAATTGTTACAGCTTAATTTACCTATATCAATTTAGAAACCATTATCAAGTTTTTTCCTATCTTGTGCAAAAAGAAAACAATCCGATATATTTCTCCAGTATATTATGAACATTTTTCAACAGAGCTACTATATTCGCTCTTTTTCAATAACATTTCTTCTGCTTTTATCGAAAATTTCGAGCAAGAATATTGTTTTGCGGCTTTATTTTCTTGACACATAAACTACATCTTCATATACTTGAAATCAGGGGGTGTTCATGAATTTTAAGGCATGGATAGCTAAGTTCACTATAGCAGATAAAGACATCTATTATAAGCTTTCCCTTGCCTTTGGACTATTCTTTATTGTTCCTGTCACTGGTTTTCTCTATTTTGCCGTTAAATACGAAATTCTAAACGACAAATACGTTCCTTTTTTCTTTATTACATTGCTGGTCTTTTTTTTAGTCGGTTTCCGATTATTACGAAAACTGTTTGACCATATCCGATCTATATCAACCACAATAACCAAGACGGTGCAGGAAGAAATTGCTGGAAAACCTTTGACGGCGGCTACGGACGAACTGGGAAATATCGTTCAGTCCTTTAGAATACTGGAGGATGAATTAAGGAATAAGTTTCTCCATCTGGAGAAAAAAACGGCGGAGCTGGCAACATTAAAGGAACTCTCTGACCTTTGCTACATGACCTTTAATTCTGAAGACCTTCTTTACATCACTCTGGAGCGGGCTTTGAAGCTAATAGATGCCGATAGCGGTTCCGTCATGATTTTAACCCGACCTAAGCGGGACGCCTTTATTATCGAAGCCACTATCGGCCTGGATGATTTCGGGAAAAAAGGAACGATTGTATCCTTTGAAGAAAGTATTGCCAAGTACGCCGTTATCAATAAATCTCCTCTATTGGTGGAAAATATCGAAACGGATAGCCGTTTTGGGCGAGAATCACGAGCCCAGTATTCGACGAAATCATTTATCTGTATGCCTCTGAAAACCAGCAACGATGTCATCGGCGTACTAACAGTTACCCGGCGAAAATCCGAGAAGGTTTTTTCCCAGGCGGATGTTGATGTCTTAACGCCTCTCCTGAGCAATGCTGCTTTTACTTATGACAATCTTCGCCTTTTGAATGAGACTGATGATTTATGTAAAACATTGAGATCAATGAGAATGATCTCCATGTCCATTAATTCCAGTTTAAAAGACGGTGAATTGTTGCAGGCTATTTTCCAACAGATGAAAAAAAATATACCTTTTGATATCGTTGCCGCCTTAAGCTGGGATGTCAATATCCCCAAGCAAATATCCATCATTGATTTTCTGGCCTTTATTCCAACGGATATAAACCGAGGAGATTCATACCCCTATGAAGGATCGATACTCGACAAAGCAATCAAACAACAACAGGCTCTATTTATTCATAATCCCCAGGAGCTTACATGTTTCGTCGAGAAGAAACTTTTTTATCAGAGGGGAGTTGAATCATGTCTGGTTATGACGCTGAAGGTTGAGGGCAGGGTTAGCGGGCTTCTTCTATTATATAATATTACCGAAAATCAATGGGAAAAACTCAGAGATATCATTGATACTATGGCTGAGCATCTCTCTCAAGCAATAGAGAAGGACCGCCTGATGGGATCCATGATAAAGCGCGATCGCGAGTTGGAATCCGTAAGACTAATAGGCAGTGCTCTTTCTTCTTCCACATTTGATATCGATAAAATGTTATCCTACACCATGGATATGATTAAAGGAGTCATGAATGCTGAAGCAGGATACATTATACTTCTTGAAGACAGCAAGCTTAACTTTGCAGCAGCCTTTAATTTTGATATGGAAAAATTAAAGAACATCCGTTTACACAGAGGAGAGGGGATTGCCGGCTATGTATCCGACCGCGGTATGACGGTTATGTCCAATGATGCCCAGAAGCATCCCCATTTTTCGAATGTAATAGATAATGATACGGGATTTCATACACAATCAATTCTCTCGGTGCCGATGATTTCACAAGGGCAAGTAATAGGCGTAATTGAACTCCTGAACAAGACGGAAGGAACTTTCATTTCCGAAGATGAACAGTTACTGCAGTCAATAGCCGCATCCGTGAGCATTGCTTTGGAAAATGCGAGACTTTACGATGAAACGTTGGCCATGGCCGATAAAGAGCGGGGTATTCGTAAAGTTTTCCAGAAATTTGTTCCGCGGGAGGTTGTCGATAAAATTATTCTGGGAGCTGATAAGGAAAGACCAATATTGGAAGAATTCAAGCTGCTGACCTTGCTGAATATAGACATTCGCAATTTTTCCCCTCTGTCTAAAAAGATCGGCCCCAAAAAGACGGTGGATATGCTGAACTATTTCTTTTCTGTAATGGGAGAGGTTGTTTTTAAATTTCATGGAATAGTTGACAAATATCTCGGCGATGGTTTTCTGGCCGTTTTTGGGGCGCCGGTATCCAGTGGTTCCGATGCAGAAAATGCGATCATGGCCGCTCTGGAGATGCAGAAAACAATGGTATTGGTCAATGATTATTGTCAAAATAAATTTGGTGAAACGCTTTTTATTGGCCTAGGTATCCATACAGGTGAGGTCGTTGCCGGCAATATTGGATTCGAAAAAAAGATGGACTATACGGTTATCGGAGATGCCGTCAATTTTGTCTTTAAACTGCAATCGCTTTGCCGGGATTGGCCTAATGAAATTTTGATTAGTGAAACGACAGTGCAAGCAGCAAAATCAAACCTCAACGATGCTCAAATCGGCGTATCCGAAATTAAACCCGCTCTGGAAAAAATAAAAATTTACCGATTAAATAGAGACGTTAAGTCCGGCAGGAAAAAATTGAAAAACAGTTAAGGAATGGATTATCGTTATTATATTTAATCGATTAAGGAATATAGATAATATCAACACATATAATAAGAATTTAAAAGGAGCAAATAACCGATGCAAGTTTTAGCTTTTAACGGAAGTCCTCGTAAAAAGGGAAACACATCGACAATCATTGCAGCTATTCTGAAAGGCGCCCGCGACAAAGGTGCCCAAACAACTGAAATAAGACTCCACGATATCAACCTGAAAGGGTGCAGGGGATGTCTAAGTTGTCAAAAAATTTCGGTCACTGCGCGCAGCGGGATGATCTTAGTCAATACTTAGAAGCAATAAAAAGCTGCACCGGTGTTGTCGTAGGTTGTCCCATCTATATGTATCGTATTTCCGGTCAGATGAAGCTCTTTGTTGATAGAATATATTCACTTTACGCCAACCGTCCGGATGGTGGCTATGATTCCATGGTGCCGTCCGGCAAAACCTATGCTCTGGCCATTTCACAGGGCGCTCCCAATCCGGAGCAGTATAAAAGATCAATTCAATATCTCGCCGGTATGGCGGGAAGCGGTCTCGGGATGGAGGAAGTAGGCCGGATTATCCACGTAAATAGTGAAGAGCGTCCGGCCGCAGGGAACAAAACTCTTTTGAAAGAAGCTTTTGAGACCGGCAGAAGATTAATAAAGATTCAATAAGCAAATCAGGATTAGCCTAGTTTTAAGATAATATCATAGAATCATTTTATATAACTCTTGAACTGTTTTATACACTATGATAGTTGTCGCAACATACACGTAAAGATTAAAAAATCGCTTTTTATTTAACAAAGCGATTTGTTGGGGGGTTTATGGATTCTGATTCCAGAAATGGGAAAAAAATATTTGATTTGACCGATGTATTGGAAGAAAAAAACGACAAAAATAATCAAGAAGTAATTATAATAGATGGGCGAGGTTATGAGAAAAACGTCAAAGTTAATAACTTGCACGATATTGTTAATGAAGTTGAGGAAAAGCGACTAGAAAGTCAGCTTAATGAAGAAATTATCCAGCGGACAACGGAAATCGCCGAAAAAATAGCCCGCGAAATAATCCCGGAAATTACCGAAAGAATCGTGAGGGAAGAAATTGAAAAACTAAAGAAGATAAGCGGCAATAATTCCATGACGAATGATTAACCTATGAGAAAATACCTGCTTTTATCAATTCTTGTTCTAATTACTTTTATTTCGATTCCCGTTTATGCTCAAAACGATGAAGGTGTTTTAAGCCTTTATGTGGAAGGCAGCGCGAAAATAAATCAAAATGATGTAGCCGGGGCACGCGAAGAAGCCATTCAAGATGCATTAGAAAAAGCAATACTGAAGGCCGTATCTAAAGTATTAGCTGTTCCGATTAAAGATGAAAAGTTTCAGCAGGCAAAAAACATTATTATTAACGAGCAGGATAAGTATGTCCAATCTTATAAAATTACTGAAGAAAAAAGACAATCGCAGAATTTTATAGTTAATGTAAATGTTATGGTAGCTTTGTTATCTCTGAAGAATGACTTGCATAAAATGGGTTTTCTTCAGACATGGCCAGCGGGAAAAAATAATATCAGAGTTTCTTTAAGTGTTATTGGATTAAAAAAATATTCAGATTTCGTGCATTTAAAAGAATTTTTACAAAATCGCACAAAATTAGTAAAAAATATTTATCCTTGCAGTTTTAAATGGTCTGAAGCTCATTTTGAAATCGAGATTTTTGGAGATGCACAATTTTTCGCAGCTGAATTGGTTAAAAACGTTGCTTGCATGCCGGATATTAAACAAACCGACAATAATAGAATAGAGATGATTTGTTTGAAAAAAATGGAGGAAAAGTGAAGGCTTATAAAATTCATGTTTTTTTATTGATGATCTTAATCATTGTTTTTGCCGGATGTTCTTCGAAATCAACAAATGTTTTGAAACCTGAGTATGAACAAAATTGGGTAAAGGTTATTGCTATTCTTCCTGTCGAGAATAAGACTATGGACAACAAAGCTCCCCAGCTATTGAGATCTAAATTACTTGATCAACTTTATTTTAAGGGTTATTCTAAAGTTCCATTGGCTGTAATCGACCAAAAACTGGAATCGTTATATATTAGTGACAAAAAAGGAAACGTAGGCATAATCGCACCACAAGTTTTGAAAGATTTGGTTGGTGCTGATGCTGTAATGTATTGCACGTTGTTGGAAAGCAGTAACTCGATAGGTTTATTTTATGCGCCAGTGGCAATCTCTCTTTACTGTGAATTACGTAGATCTGAGAGTGGTGAAGTTCTTTGGAAGGACAAATATAAATCAACAAACAGAAATTTCGATTTTACGCGCAAAAATCTGGAGATGAAATCCTCTGAAATTTACGAATCTGTCATTGAGGAAGTAGTCAATAAAATTATAGAAACTCTTCCTGATGGTCCCAACTTGCGTGGCTAAAATATTTTGTTAAACTTTAGACGGGAACTAAAAATTAATGGAGATGCACTTATGAAAAAAATTTTAAAAATCATTTTGTGTATCCTAATATCGTTTAGTTTTTGTTATTATGTTTTTGCCAAGGCGCCAGTAACTCTAAAAACTTCCGTCGGTGGTGCAAAAGTTACCGAATTGGAAGATACAACCAAAGCTCTGTGCGAAGGTCAAAAAGATTTCCGTAACCTGAAAGTATCAGACACGCTTAAGACAGGTTGTGAAGTTACCACGGAGATCGCAGCAGGCTGGAGCTTTTTCTTTCCGATAAAAGTATTGTCCGCTTTGACGAAAATACAAAGTTTAAACTGATGTGCGAAGATACTTATGATACTGGTACAAGAGAAGTAAAAATCTTCATTGCCTTGGGAAAAATTTGGTCTAACGTCCGTAAAACCATAAGTGGTAAAAGTGGATTTGAGGTTTCATGCGAAAATGCTGTCGCTGGTGTTCGTGGTACAATATATAGAATGAATGTCGAAGGCGATAAATATGCTCTCGTCAAGGTTTACGAAGGCGAAGTCAGTGTTGCCGCTCCTGTTACTAAACTGGAACAAAAACATTCGATAACTGGAGCGCCAAAATCCGTACCAGTACCAACTGCTATTGCCGGACCAAAGCCAGTTTCGATGAATGAGTGGATATATATCATTAAATCCATGCAACAAATCATGATAAAAGCGGATGGCAATGCAGAAGAGCCAAAGGAATTTATCGCGGAGGAAGAGATCGATGGCTGGGTGGCCTGGAATAAAGCGCGAGACAAAAAATATTAAGAATGAATAGAGAGTCAAGTTGGCGATGAATATACCAAATTTTTTATCATTATCGCGGATTATTCTTGTTCCTGTAATAGTAATTTTTTTGATTCAAGAATCATATACCCAAGCCCTGATTACTTTTACAGTTGCAGGATTAACCGATATTATTGATGGTACCTTAGCTCGCACGCTAAATCGACAAACCAAACTCGGTTCCTTCCTAGATCCAATTGCGGACAAAATACTTCTGGCTACAAGCTTTGTAACATTGTCTATTTTTAGTTTAATTCCCAGTTGGCTTACTGTAATAGTTATCAGCAGAGATTTTATAATACTACTCGGTATGGCCATATTATCAATGATGTCGATAGCATATGAAATTAAACCGGCATTTATCAGCAAGGTTACAACTGCCCTGCAAATTGCCACTATTTTTTTCGCCCTGCTTTTTAAAGCGGTTGTTCATGATATCAGTTTTAATTGGATTATAATTTTTTGCTGGTTAACCGCAATTTTTACTATTGCTTCAGGATTGACTTATATAATTCGGGGAATAAAATACATTAATCGTGCCGCCAAAAAGAGCTAATATATAAGATATTTGCTTGACACTATAACGATTTACTGTTAGTAGCTCCAAATTCTGAAGTTGGATTATATATAGGCACGTAGCTCAGGGGGAGAGCGCCATCCTGACGCGGTGGATGTCCAGGGTTCAAATCCCTGCGTGCCTACCATTTTTACGTTAAAGTCAAGTGATAAGTGCCAAGACAAAGGGCATCAACAAAATGGTGATGCCCTTTTAAAATAGTGCTTAATATTAATAGTGAGTTCATCAGTAATTTAGTTTTATGAATATAAAAATTATTTTCCCCGATAAAAAAGAAGCAGCTATTAAGCCGGGCATTACCGCCATGGAAGCTATCTCTGAATGGCAAAAAAAAGCTTTGGATTCTGCTGTAGCCGTTAAAGTTAACGGAATAGCAGTGGATTTAAGCTATATTTTGAAGGAAGACTCAATAATTTCTATAATTGATATTTCTTCAGCCGAGGGATTATCTATTTTACGTCACAGTATTTCTCATGTAATGGCTCAGGCTGTTCAAAATGTTTTTGCAGGAGCAAAGGTTTCCATCGGTCCTTCTATTGAAGACGGTTTTTATTACGATTTTGAATACAAGGAACCATTTACTACAGATGATTTTGCTAAAATTGAAAAGCGCATGAGGGAAATTATCGCCGCTGATTATTCTTTTATTCGTGAGGATCTTTCTCGTGCCGCCGCGGTAAAATTATTTGAAAAAAAAGGTGAGAATTATAAAGTTGAATTACTTGATGATTTGTCGGCTGAGGTAAAAGTTGTCAGTGTGTATAAGCATGATGATTATGTTGATTTATGCCGGGGGCCGCACATTCCTTCGACAGGCAGAATTAAGGCTTTCAAACTTTTGAGCGTTGCGGGAGCTTACTGGCGTGGTGATGAAAAAAATAAAATGCTGCAACGCATTTATGGAACAGGTTTTGCCGAAGAAAACACTCTTAATGAATATTTAAAATTACTGGAAGAAGCAAAAAAAAGAGACCATCGCCGCCTGGGCAAGGAACTTGATCTTTTCCAAATTAATGAAGAGGTTGGTCCCGGTTTGATTATTTTTCATCCCAAGGGAATGATGTTGCGTTACATAATTGAAGATTGGGAACGAAAAGAACATTGGAAGCGCGGTTATGAAATGGTCATGGGTCCACAAATTCTTAAGGTTGATCTCTGGAAAAAATCGGGACATTTTGATCATTATCGCGACAATATGTACTTTACCGAAGTGGATGAACAGGCTTATGGAATTAAGCCGATGAATTGCCTTGCCCATATGCTGATTTATAAATCTAAAATTCGAAGTTATCGCGATTTGCCCCTGCGCTATTTCGAGTTGGGCACAGTTCATCGTCACGAGAAGACGGGCGTTTTGCATGGCTTGATGCGGGTGAGACAATTTACACAAGATGATGCGCATATCCTTTGCACACCACAACAGCTTAATTCCGAAATCCGCGCCATCGCTGATTTTGTCAATTATGCCATGGGCATTTTCGGTTTTGAATATGAAGTGGAATTAAGCACCAGACCAGAAAATTCTATCGGCTCGGATCGGGATTGGGAGCTGGCAACAACAGCGTTGGAAAATGCTCTTAAGGATAATAAAACAAATTATATAGTGAATGAAGGCGATGGAGCTTTTTACGGACCAAAGATTGATTTTAAATTAAAAGATGCCTTGAAAAGAAAGTGGCAGTGTGCGACAATCCAATGTGATTTCACACTACCGGAAAGATTCGACTTAAATTATATAGGAGCAGATGGAGAAAGACATCGTCCGGTTATGTTGCATCGAGTTATTCTCGGTGCGGTGGAACGGTTTATGGGCGTGCTCATCGAACATTATGCCGGAGCATTTCCAGTTTGGTTATCACCAACACAAAGTGTTTTGTTGACCGTTACAGACAAGCATATACCTTACGCAGAAAAAGTTTATGGTGAATTAATCGCGGCCGGAATTCGTTGTGAAAAATCTTTGGAAAACGAAAAATTAGGGTACAAAATTCGTCAGGCGCAAATACAAAAAATACCATTTATGTTGGTCATCGGCGATAAAGAGGTAGAAGCTAATACGGTTTCTCCACGTGCGCGTGACGGCCAAAATTTGGGAGCGCTGTCAGTAAAAGAATTTATTGCTCTTGTGCAGGAAATGTGTGAAAAGAAAAAATAATACTTTTTTTTTGGAGCTTATTGTTGCAGGAGGTGACATATAGTTAAAGATTTACGAATCAACAGGGAAATCAAATCAGCCACTGTTCGGGTAATCACTGAAGAGGCTAAGCAGTTGGGAGTAATATCGTTAGAAGAAGCGTTAGCCTATGCGGAAAAAGCTGGTTTGGATTTAGTGGAAGTATCGCCTACCGCAGAACCGCCGGTATGCAAGATAATGGATTACGGTAAATATCGTTACAAGCAAAGCAAGAAACTGCATGATGCCAAAAAAAGTCAGACCGTTATTCATGTTAAAGAGATTAGATTAAGACCAAAAACGGAAGAACATGATGTGCAGGTTAAAGTTAAACATATTAAAAAATTTTTAGAGAAACACGATAAGGTTAAAATATCATTGATGTTTAGAGGGCGGGAAATTGCTTTCACCGAGATAGGCCGAAAACTTATGGAAGAAATAAAAAGTCAACTGGCTGATGATTGCGTAATTGACCAGGAGCCGCGCCTTGAAGGACGAAATATGGTAATGATTGTTTCGCCTAAAAAATAATAAAAATGCTGAAACAGAGGAGATTAAATGCCAAAACTGAAAACACACAGAGGAGCCGCTAAGCGCTTTTCGATTACTGCAAAGGGCAAAGTTAAACGCAGTAAGGCCTTTGCCAGCCATATTCTCACGAAAAAGACGACCAAGAGAAAAAGAGGTTTAAGAAGAAGCACTTTGGTTGATTCGGCAAACTTAAAGGAAATTAAGCGGCTTATTCCCTATCTGTAGGTAGTAGGGATTATTATATTCGTTATTAATTAGGAGAGAAAAAGAAATGTCCAGGGTAAAGAGGGGTATCACAGCCCGCAAAAAAAGAAGAAAGATTTTAAAACTGGCCAAAGGTTTCTTTGGCGCACGCAGCCGTCTGATCAGAACAGCCACTGAAGCCGTAAATAAAGCGATGAAATACGCTTATCGTGATCGCCGGGCAAGAAAAAGGGAATTTCGTCAATTATGGATCGCCCGTATTAATGCCGCGGCCCGTCTCAATAATATATCTTACAGCCGGTTGGTTGATGGTATGAAAAAATCCGGCATTGAGTTGGATCGTAAAATACTAGCGGAACTGGCTGTCAATGATCCGCAGGGTTTCGCCCAAGTTGTTTTAATAGCAAAAGGCGAGCAGGCGGCATGATCGGCAATCTTCAACAGCTGGAGAATAACGCTCTTGCCGAAATTGATGCGGCAACAACGGAAGATGAAATTTCAGCTGTTAGAACAAAATACCTGGGCCGCAAAGGGCTTTTGACCGGCCTTTTACGTAACATTGCCCAGGTGCCTGATACCGAAAAGCCTTTATTAGGAAAGCGCAGCAATGAGCTTAAAGAACTGCTCAATACCAAGATTGAAGAAGCGCTCCAGCATAAATCTCAGTTGCAAAAAGAAAACATCTTATTAAAAGAAAAAATTGATGTTACCTTGCCGGGAAGGTCTGTTCGTTACGGCAGAATTCACCCTGTAATTAAAATCCGTCGGGAAATCTGCGCCATCTTTGCTTCGTTTGGTTTTTCCGTGGTCGAGGGCCCGGAAGTAGAATTGGATTATTATAATTTTGAAGCTCTCAATATTCCCAAAGATCACCCTGCCAGGGATATGCAGGACACTTTTTATATCGAAGAAAATATAGTTTTGCGCACTCATACATCGCCGGTTCAGGTACGGATAATGGAAAAGGTTCAGCCGCCGATAAGGATTTTATCACCCGGAAGAGTTTACCGGCGTGATTCCGACGTTTCCCACACCCCCATGTTTCATCAAATAGAAGGATTAATGGTAGATAAAGGCGTCCGTTTTAGCGATTTGAAAGGAATTTTAACTGTTTTTCTCCGGAAGATTTTCGGTAAAGAAACTATCTTGCGGTTTCGGCCAAGTTTTTTCCCCTTTACAGAGCCTTCGGCGGAGGTTGATATCCGCTGTGTAATGTGTCAGGGGCGTGGCTGCCGGGTTTGCGGACAGAGCGGGTGGCTGGAAATCCTGGGTTCAGGTATGGTTGATCCCGCAGTTTTCAAAAATGTCGGTTATGACTCCGAAAAATATACGGGCTTTGCTTTTGGGCTTGGTCTGGAACGAATAGCCATGCTGAAGTACGGCATTTCCGATATTCGATTATTTTTTGAAAACGACTTTCGATTCCTTAAACAATTTTAGGAGAGATTTTCTTTATGCTGGTCAGCCTCAAATGGCTTAAAGATTATGTTGATATTGATCTAACAGCGTTGGAACTGGCTGATAAATTGACTATGGCCGGGTTGGAAGTGGACGAGATCAAAACCATTCTTCCGCAATTTAGCGGTATTGTCGTTGCCAAGATTTTGTCGGTAAAACCTCATCCGAATGCGGATAAGTTATCTCTTTGTGCAGTGAGTGACGGCAAGCATAATTATCCTGTTGTTTGCGGCGCTAAGAATATAAAGTCAGGCGATATTGTTCCTCTGGCAAAAGTTGGAGCGGTTATTCCCGGCGAATATACAATCAAGTCATCAGTTTTGCGCGGGGAGAAATCGGAAGGCATGCTCTGTTCGGAGACCGAACTGGAAATCGGCGACGATGCCTCCGGGATTATGCATTTGCCTGCAGATTTGTCGCTGGGTTTGCCATTAGAGACGGCTCTAAACATAGGTGACACTGTTTTAGGCGTAAGTGTGACGCCCAATCGTTCTGATTGCTTAAGTATGATCGGCATGGCGCGAGAAGTGGCCGCCATTACCGGTAAAAAAATGAAACAGCCATCCGTGAAGGTTAAAGAATCCTCCGAAGATATCAGCAAATTGACTTCAGTCAAAATCATTGATGCAGACCTTTGTCCGCGTTACACGGCCAGGATGATCAAAAACGTAAAAATCGGTACATCGCCTGTCTGGATGAAGACAAGGCTCGAGGCGGCCGGAATGCGCGCTATTAATAACATTGTTGATGTCACCAACTTTGTTATGCTGGAGATGGGACAGCCCCTGCATGCTTTTGATTTTCGCTTCCTGGCAAAAGGAAGGATTGTTGTCCGCAAATCCAAAGAAAATGAAGAATTTATTTCACTCGATGGAAAAAGCCGTAAACTTTCCGCGGACACTTTACTGATATGTGATGGTTTAAAGCCTGTCGCCATTGGCGGTATTATGGGCGGTCAAAACTCTGAAGTAAAGGAAGATACGCCGGTTATTTTGCTGGAAAGCGCCTATTTTAATCCCACTTCAATTCGCCGTTCAGCGCGTAGATTGTCTATGTCCACCGATGCGTCTTTTCGCTTTGAAAGGGGCATTGATCCGGAGGGAGTGGTGAGAGCGCTCAACCGCGCGGCGCAACTCATTGCTGATCTTTCCGGCGGAATTATTTGTAAAAATTACATCGATGAATATCCACGAAAGGTTCCCGCTATTAAAGACATTACCTTGCGTATTGACCGAATCCGGGAAGTAATAGGCACATCTATCGGATCAAAAGACGTTGTTCGAGTATTACATAGCATCGGCATGCTTGTAAAACAAATTGATAAGGGAAAGTATATTATTAAACCCCCAACATTTAGAAGCGATATAACCAGAGAAATTGACCTGATCGAAGAAGTCATCAGGCTTTATGGTTATGATAGTGTGCCGGTAACCATGCCTAATGCTGCGCTTACGGAAATGACTGTTATCCCCCGCTTGGATCTGGAAGAAAGAATCAGACAATTACTTAACGGCAGCGGGTATTCGGAAATAGTCAATTACAGTTTCGGCAATCCCTCTTTTGTCGACCATCTTTTTTTATCGGCAAATGATGAAAGGCGGAGTTTGGTGCGGATAAAAAATCCGCTGACGGAAGATCAATCCGCTATGCGAACGACTATGGTTTATGGACTGCTTCAGATGTGGGAAAATAACGTTAATAACGGCTCTGATGATTTGAAGTTATTTGAAATAGGCAGAACATTTCTTCAGCGCAAGAAAGGTGAGCTGCCGGAGGAAAAAAACATGCTGGCCGGACTTTTAGCGGGCAATATTAGCGATGCTTTATGGGGTTCTAATGAAAGTGCAGACTTCTTTGACCTGAAAGGCTGCCTCGAAAACATATTTTTCGATTTAAAATTAAAAAATTACCAGTACCACTCGGCAAATACTGAGCCATTCTTGCATCCCGGTAAATCTTGCGCTGTCTATTTAGATGACTTGCATATGGGTTATTTAGGCTGTGTTCATCCGAAAATTATGGAAAAGATGGATATAAAAAACAATGCCTATGTGTTTGAAATTAATCTGGATATTTTAGTTAAGCACTTGGGGCAAAGTATCTTATGCAAAGAAATATCAAAATTTCCGGCAGTGACACGCGATGTCGCTTTTGTTATTCCCGCGGCATTGGAAGCGGATCAGATGCTGAATATTGTTTTGAATCAACATGAAGATTTACTTGAAAATGTGGTAATTTTTGATATATATCAAGGGAAAGAAATACCGGAAGGAAAGAAAAGTATTGGTTTGAGGTTTTCTTATCGTGCAGCTGACCGGACGCTTACTGATATTGAGATAAATAGCGTCCACGATAGGATTATACGAAACATCGTTAAATTAACGAATGCAAAAATAAGAGGCGAGCAATAAGACGAAGTAAAAAAACGGAGGGAGAAAAATGACGAAAATTGATATCATCCAAAGTGTTTACGAAAAGCTGGGTTTTTCTAAGAAAGATTCGGCGGATATTGTTGAATCTGTGTTTGACCTTATTAAAGATAAACTCGCGCAAGGTGAAAAAGTGAAGATTTCCGGATTTGGTAACTTCGTAGTAAAAGAAAAAAGGTCTCGCCGCGGCCGCAATCCGCAAACCGGCCAAGAAATCTCCATTACTGCGCGCAGAGTGTTGACCTTTAAATCATCTCAGGTATTGCGCAAAGCGTTAAATTAATAATAAATAGAATTATCCGCCTGCACACACATTTTTAAATACTTTAAATGCCAATTTTTGGCATAATTTAAAGTAAAGTTAAGGTATTGTATTTTTTTATTACC
>DLME01000065.1 GCA_002479215.1 Syntrophaceae bacterium UBA7544 | reverse complement strand
AAAGATTTCTTTGCCGCTGTTGGCAATTTCGCCCGCTGTGCCGGAAACGAAAAAACCGCCGAAAGCAGATAAAATGTTCGCGCCTAAAGCCCGTAAACCGTCTATCAAATGCAGCGTGTCTTCGGATACCAGGGCATTACCGATAAAAGAATTATCTCTCGCCAGGGCGGCGGCCACCAGTGCCCTCTGGGTCAGACTCTTCGAACCGGGAACACGGACAATCGCGGATAATTCCTTAAAAGGCGGGTCATCATTATTCAATTTTGGTCAGCCTTTCCCATACCACTTTTTTCATCAGCATCAGGGGTGGTTCTTTTCCTGTCCACAGCTGAAGCTGCTCCGCTCCTTGATGCACAAACATATCCAACCCGGAAAAAATATGGCAGCCCTGTTTTTCGGCATCCGTCAGTAATTTTGTCTTCAGCGGATTGTATATTACATCCATAACATATTTATATCCGGTCAGCACGGAAGATTCAACCGGCGATTTATTCTTGTGGGGATACATGCCCACAGGCGTCGTGTTAATGAGGCAGTCGGCGTTGATCTTGCCTATTTCGGAAAGCGGATAAAACGGGCAGTCGAATTTCCCCGATAGAATCTTTCCTTTTTCCGGAGTTCTGTTTGTGATAATCGGGAATCCGCCTTCCTTTAGGATTCCATAAGCCACCGCCCGCGCCGTTCCGCCTGCGCCGATGATTACGAAAGTTTTATCTTTTATTGTCATTGCTTCTTTAAGCGTAAGAATCAACCCCAGCCAATCGGTATTGCAGCCTTTCAGGCGGCCGTTTTCGTTGATGATTGTATTTACGGCTCCTATTTTCAGCGAGTGTTCATCAACATCATCCAGATATTCCATAGCTTCGGTCTTATAGGGTATGGTTATGCTGGCGCCCCGGATATTCATGTCCCTCATGCCTCGTAGCGCGCCGCCCAGATTTCGGACGCAAAACGCGGTGTAGTTTCCCGCCATCTTCATTTCCTTCAAAGCCGCGTTGTGCATTAAGGGAGAAAGACTTTGCTGCACCGGATTGCCCAATAGAATATAATTCTGCAGTGTGTCCGTGGGGGAAATCGTTAACGGCGGCGCAGCATTTTCGCCTTTTAGCAATTTTAATATTTGTTTCATGTCCCCAACTGTGAACTGCCCCGGCGCGGATTGACTCTTCTTATCCAGCGCGGCAAAGCTCAAATAATTGCCCATGATAGGTGCTACGGCGCGGCTGAGGCGGCCGGGAGCTCCCATACAAAGGGCAATGATTTCCTGAGAATGTTTTCGCGCATAAGGGATCAAACTGAGAACCCTCAAATTATCTTCAGGTGCTTTGGCTAAGGTGACGATTTTTACAATTGCCGGTTTAGCCTTTGCACATTTATTGAATACTTCTTTCAGCTTTGTAAGCGAGGGAGTCTTCTTAACATCATGGTAGGAAATAATGATTTTGGTAAAACCTCCCTGTTTAGTGCAAAAAGTTTTGAGCTCACGAATCGCTACATTTCCTTCCGCAAGCTCGATATCGATAAAATCCGCGCCCAGTTTGATTGCTTCTTTAAGCAAAGCTATCTTTTGGTTTTTCGTATTTTTGATAACCACTGCTTTTCCGGCAGGGGCGGCCTCCTCCCTTTTTCTGCAGGTAACGATAATTTTAACCGAAGCCGAACCGCTGCGGGCAGCGGAAATCAATTCCGGTAAAACTCCGCCTTTGATTAAATCCATTCTCAGCTCGATGAAATCGGCAATGAGACAGCTTCGTTCAATGTCTTTGAGCGCTTCTTTGTTCGTGCGGGCCGTAATGGTGATACAGATCATATTCTGCCTTCTGCTTTCGGGTATGAACCCAATATCTTTAGAAAAGTTGTTTTTTCTTTCAACTCCTGTAAACAACTTTTTATCGGTTTGTCTTTTATATGGCCGAGCATATCTACAAAGAAAAGATATTCCCACAATCTCTCTTTTACCGGATGTGATTCTATTTTGGTCAAATTAATCCGGCGGCGGGCGAAGGAAGATAGTGCGCGATGAAGCGAACCGGGCGAATGGGGTGTCGCGAAAATCAAAGAAGTTTTATCGTCGCCGGTAGAATTGCTTTCTCCTCTGCCCATAACCAAAAAGCGCGTCATATTGGAGGAGCTATCTTCGATGCCTTCGGCCAGCAAGTTCAAGCCGTAGATCTGAGCGGCAAGGGCGCTGCCTATCGCTGCTTCGTTCTTTTTCCCCCGCACCATTCGGGCCGCTGCGGCTGTGCTTTCCGCTTCGCCCAGCGTGCAATTGGGCAGATTGGTTCTGAGCCATACCTGGCACTGGGGTAAGGCGTGCGGATGAGAATAAATTTTCTTAATATCCGTCATGCTTTTAGCCGAAGAAATCAGGCACTGGCTGATTCGCAGAAAAACCTCTGCCCTGATATTCAGTGCGGTCGTAATCAGCCGGTCGAGAGTAATGTTCACCGATCCTTCCAGGGAATTTTCTACGGGAACAACGCCCCAATCTATGGAACCCTTTTCTACTTCATCAAATACACGATCAATCCTCGGCTGAGGAAAATAACGGCTGGAATCACCAAAATGCAGACGCGCTGCTAAATGCGTAAAAGATGCTTCCGCACCAAAAAAAGCAATGGCCGTTGGTTTTTGCAAACTGCGCGAGGCGGAAATAATTTCCCTGAAAATGGACATTACGGCATCCCGGGGCAGAGGGCCGGGATTAAGCTCCTGCAGATAACCGTAAACTTTTGCTTCCTGAGCAGGATCATATACTTCGATTCCGCCTTCGCCTTTAACCTTGCCTATCTGAACGGATATTTGCGCCCGTTCATTCAACAAACGGATAATATCCCGGTCTTTTTCTTTTATGGTTTTTCGTAAATTTTCCAAGCGCCCCGGCTTCATTTTTTCATCTCCTCAATTACTTCTCTTATCAAACTGGCTTCTATACCTCCGTTGACAAACGGCATTCCTATTTTCTTTAACAAAACAAAATGAATGATGTCGCCCTTTTTTTTCTTGTCCATACGCAACTGAGAAATTATACTTTCCGGAGAAAAGGGCTTAGGAATGTTTACGGGCAGGCCCGCGCTGTTTATAAGCCCTTCGATACGCATGGTTTCCCCGCTTTCCAGATAGCCCATTTTTTCGGAAATGCGCGCCGCCGCGATCATCCCCAGAGCCACTCCTTCTCCATGCGTTACTTTATATTGGGAAAGGGCTTCCAACGCATGCCCAATGGTGTGGCCGAAATTAAGAATGCGGCGCAGGCCTTGCTCCTTTTCGTCTATCTCGACAATTGATTTTTTGATGCGGCAACAATTTTCCACAAGCTTTAACAAAAGCGACGCGTCTTTTTGTTTTACCGCTTCCATATTATCTTCCAGAGCATGAAACATTTTTTCATCTTCGATGACACCGTATTTGATAATTTCCGCCAGTCCGTTGTTGAATTCTTTTTCCGGCAGTGTATCCAGAAAACTCAAATCCGCAAATACTGCGCTGGGTTGGTAAAACGTCCCCAGTAGATTTTTACCGTAAGGCAGATCGATAGCGGTTTTTCCGCCGATACTGCTGTCCACCTGTGCCACGAGTGTTGTCGGAATTTGAATATAAGGAATGGAGCGCATGAAAACGGAAGCGATAAAGCCGACCATGTCGCCCACAACTCCGCCGCCTAAAGCAATTAAAAGAGTCTCCCTGTCGGCTCCCCGTTTTAACAACTTTTCCACAATATCCAGGACAGTGTTAATGTTTTTGGAAGTCTCGCCCGCGGGAAATTCGATGGAATCCACATTCAGTCCTACATCTTTTAAGCTGATTAAAAGCTTTTGTCCGTAGATTTTACCGACACAATCGTCCGTTATCAACACATAGAGTCCCGCTTTGTGGTTTTTGGCAATAAGCAGAGCCATCCGGTCGGCAATGCCTTTACCTATGCGTATTTCGTAGGAAGACAAAGACTTCTTATCGAGATTGACTTTCATTGATCGCATATACTTACTCCGTTTTTAGTGTCTCATCGCCGCGTTAATTGCCCTTAATTCATCCATCAATTGATAGAACTTTTCCGGTTTCAGGGATTGCGCTCCATCGGAGACAGCCTTTTCCGGTTCCGGATGCACCTCGACAATAAGGCCATCGGCCCCTACGGCCATTGCGGCACGGGAAAGGGGGATTACATATTTCCAATGACCGGCGGCATGGCTGGGGTCAACAATGACCGGCAGATGCGTTAACCCTTTCAGTACCGGAACGGCGCTTATATCCAAAGTGTTTCTTGTAGCCGTTTCGAAGGTTCTGATGCCGCGTTCGCAAAGGATAACCTGAGAGTTACCCGCCGAAAGGATGTATTCCGCCGACATGAGCAGCTCTTCGATAGTGGTCATCATGCCTCTTTTTAAAAGCACCGGTTTTTGCGAACGGCCGACTTCTTTAAGCAGGGCAAAGTTCTGAATATTGCGCGCGCCTATCTGGAGCATGTCGGCGTATGATTCAACAAGATCGACATCGGCGGGATTAACCACTTCCGTAACTACCGGCATGCTTGCCCGCACACGAACCTGATCTAAAATTTTCAAGCCCTCTTCTTCCATCCCCTGGAAACTGTAAGGCGAAGTGCGCGGCTTGTAGGCGCCTCCCCGAAGAATTTGCGCGCCTCCTTTTTTGGCTATATAGGCGCTTTCCAGTAATTGCTCTTCGCTTTCAATCGAGCAGGGTCCGGCCATCACTACGAATTCCGGGCCGCCGATTTGAATTTTGCCTACGGAAACCACGGTATTGCCTTCGTGCGATTCACGGCTCGCCAGCTTGTATGGTTTTAAAATAGGCATAGTTTTTTCCACCCCCGGTAAAGATTCCGCGTATTTGAGGATTGCCTTGTCGCGGTTATCCCCTACAGCTCCGATAATTGTTCGTTCGACCCCGTGCGAAGGATGCGCTTTGTATCCGACCGATTCAATCCAGCGGATTACATCCTCTATTTGCTTTTCTGTAGCTTGACTTTTCATTACCACAATCATGATTTCTTCCCTCCTAAAACTAAAAAAAGCCATGACGTTTTTGCCGCCATGGCCTTTAAAAACAGAAAAGCCATGGGCGGCTCGTTTTTGATCCACCCATGGCTGTTTTTGGTTTATATTACCTTAACAAGACCTCCTCAGCGACAGGCAGACCAATGCAAAATAGGTATAAAACCAGTAACCATAAATATTGCTGTTTGCATTTAGTTTTCTGTCCATCGTGAAAAACCTGTCCTTTACTTGAAGCTCATATAAACAAACTAAAAATATTTGTCAAGGAAAAACTTTTAAAAAGTTAATTTAATCTTTATTTTAGGAACCAGAAAAAAGTTTAAATCGAATTAACTTACATGAAACGCGTTAATTAAAAAAGCGATTTTCCATCCTGGCTAAAATCATATACCCAGACAAATTCGGATGATTTTATAATAACAATTCCTGCACCTACGATATTAGCCTGCTCTCTTTCTACAATACCTTTGACTAATTCGCTTTTTATGGAAATTCCAAAAGCGCGATTATTGACTTGGTCGGGATCGCGATAAAAAATAAACGTGGTATCCGGGCCGATGGTGCTTATGCCGGAAACGGTCAGCGGAATCATCCAGGCCGTAACGGCAACTCTTGATTGTGAAGTGGCTTTTTGACTCTGAATCAAGCGGGACTGAAAAGGTTTTAATTCATCGTAATTTTTTAATTCCTGAAAACCTTCGGAATGTTTAACAGCCGGGTCCTGGCCGGATTTATAAACAATACTGTAACTTACAGGCAGATTTTCCTGAACAAATGATTTTAAGACATCATCAGGGGAAAACAAATTGAAGCTAAACTCTGTTCCTTTTTTTAGGGCAACGCGATTATCGTCCACACTCTTTAAAGCAATTTCCCGGATAATAGCTTTGAGCTTAAGTTTTGCCTCCGGTGTGAAGTTATTAGGCGCATTATCTTGAAGGAAGTGGGCATAGCTTTCAAATGAATCAATATTTTTAGCTTTCTCCCATTCTTTTGCCGGATCGATAGGCGCGGTGGCGCACCCGGCAATTAATAAACAGAGAATAAACGCATATATTGATTTTGTTCTGATTGCTAACATAACGGCCTCCTTATTTTGGGCAGGTTAGAGAAAATATTTTATCGTACAATAAAACGATTTTATCTCTTTTGGGGGATTATTTCAATCCAATAATCGTCGGGATCGTTGATGAAGTAAATGCCCATAGTCTTGTTTTCAAAACAAATACAGCCCATTTTTTGATGCAGGGCATGAGCGGCCGCGAAATCATCCACCTTGAAGGCCAGATGAAATTCATTGTCACCGAGATTGTAAGGTTCTTTTCTGTCTTTGAGCCAGGTCAGCTCTAACTGGTGTGGCATTTTGCCATCGGAAATAAAAACAATGATGAAACTGCCGTCCGGCGCTTCATACTTGCGCACTTCGGTCAGTTGCAATGCTTCCTTGTAGAAGGCCAGGCTCTTTTTCAAATTTAATACATTGAAGTTATTGTGGGCGAAAGTGAATTGCATAATTTGATACCTCTCTTGAAAATTCTTATTTTAATCTTCTGACTTCCACTGTTTCCGATACATCTTTAACTTCTAAATAGTATTTGCCTTCTTTTTGGGTAATTTGCGCTTCCGGATTAAACGCATAATGATGCAAAAATTTAGTATCATTTTGTCGCCATTTCTGACCGTCAGTGAACTCAAAGGTAGTGTAGCTTTTAAACCCCATGAATTTTCCTTTTATCGTTCCTTTGGTTATAACATTCACTACATCCATTAATCACCTCCATGCGCTTACCAATAAAGGGCGCGCGGTAAGTTGGTGAGGTTTTAATTTTGTTAACTTATACCATGATACTATTTATACCGCTATTGGTGGAGAATGTCATGCTCAATTTTTGATGACAAATGGGGCGCTGACCACTATTTCGCCCGATTAAAAGCATCTTATTTTATCTAATGTTGCCGATTATTGATTATAATCCGCAAGTCTTCAATTTTGGCGAATATGCAGGACTTCAATCCGTAATCATTCATGTTATTTCCTCGATAATTATGATATGAGCGGCTTAAATATTGGGTGAGCAATTCTATGTGGGGACATGGGGCCAACGGATGCATCCTGTCTGAGAGCAGGTTCTCATTAAGGAAAAGCTTAAAAAATTGGAGAGAGAAACGATGTCTAATCATGAGCTAAGTATGACAGAACTTCCGAAAGGAATCGAATTACTTCACGAACCGAGTTTGAATAAAGGGACCTCCTTCACGGCGGCGGAGCGCGACGCACTTGGATTGCGGGGATTGCTTCCACCCCGCATCTTCTCGCAAGCCGAGCGGGCACAACATGTAATGAACAATATTCGCCGCAAGCCCAACAACCTCGAAAAATACCTTTATTTGATCGGTCTGCAGGATCGCAACGAGAAACTTTTCTATCGAGTTCTTGTCGACAACATGGCGGAACTCAGCCCCATCGTCTATACACCGACCGTCGGGCTGGCCTGCCAGGAGTACAGCAGGATTTTTCGCAGGCCGCGCGGCCTGTTCATCTCGAGGCACGATCGGAACCGCGTTAAAGAGATTTTACAAAACTGGCTCTATCGAGATGTTCGTGTAATCGTTGTCACCGACGGTGAACGTATCCTCGGCTTGGGTGATCTCGGGGCGAATGGAATGGGAATTCCCGTGGGCAAATTATCGCTTTATACGGCGTGCGCGGGCATCGATCCGGGGACATGTCTGCCGATCATGATCGATGTCGGAACCAATAACAACGAAGTATTGTGTGATCCGAGCTATATCGGTTTGGTGGAACCGCGCTTGCGGGGCGATCAATACGATGCCCTGCTTGATGAGTTCATGGCGGAAACCGGTAAAATGTTTCCCCGCGCGATGATCCAGTTCGAAGATTTTGGAAACGTGAATGCCTTCCGCCTGCTGGAAAGGTACCGGAACCGCTATTGCATGTTCAACGATGATATACAGGGAACCGCCAGCATGACGCTGGCCGGATTGCATTCCGCACTGCGTATGATCGGCGGTAAACTTACCCACCAGCGGCTCGTGGTTTTAGGTGCGGGCGGGGCCGCCCTCGGTATCGGCAGCCTCATGGTTTCCGCAATGGTCGAGGAAGGCCTCTCTGTTGACGAGGCCCGCAGCCGTTGCTGGTTTGTGGACTCCAGGGGACTCGTCGTCACCAGCCGTACCGACCTATCTGAGCACAAGCGCCGCTTCGCCCAGGACTATCCTCTTCATCAAGATCTCCTTTCGGTCGTCGAAGCCGTCAAACCAACGGCGATCATCGGGGCATCGGGCCAGTCGAGCACTTTCACCCCTGCGGTGCTCACGGCTATGGCCCGGATCAACAAACGTCCGATTGTCTTTGCGCTTTCCAACCCGACCTCTCAATCGGAATGCACCGCCGAAGAAGCATATCGCTACACGGATAAGCGCGCCGTCTTCGCCAGCGGTAGCCAGTTCCCGAAGGTTGCGATGGACGGTCAGACCTTTGTGCCTGGTCAGGCGAATAACAGCTACATCTTTCCGGGCGTGGGTTTGGGCATTCTTGCTTCGGAGGCATCCCGCGTTACGGATGAAATGTTCGCTGCGGCCGCCAAAGCCTTGGATGAACAGGTTTCGGAGGAAGACTTTGCGCTGGGACGGATTTATCCCTCCTTGTCGCGCATTCGCGAGGTGTCGGTCAATATCGCGCTGGCCGTCGCCAAGATCGCCTTCGCGAGGGGACTCACCGCACTGTCAAAACCTCCCGATCTGCCAGGCCTTATCAAATCGAAGATGTATGACCCGACCTATCAGGAATATGTCTGATACCAATTCGCTTGTAAGTTACCACCTTTTTAGGTGGCAATTACCGGTAAGGTAATAAACTTATTTACTGTGCTCTCCCCTGCGAGACGCGCTCCCGGTCTTTGGCTAACTTTGTTGGCATCGTCGTCGGCTTCTTCAATGTATGTACAATACTTTTCCGGTGCCTCCTTCTCGCCGCCTCGTTATCCTTTGAAAGTGAAATGGTCTGATGCTGTCAGCATCCAATGCAATTATGTAATATTTTCTCGTGGAAAAAAATGACTCGTGCTATTAATGATATCCAAATTACGAGTGACCTCTTGTGCCCCCGGCATCCGCCGTGCTAACGCCTTTAGGGTATCAGGTTATCGGGAAAAGCGAGGCTCATATGTTAATTGTTAGATATTTTAAGACTAAAATGACTGATTATAAAAATTTTAGGATTCAAACACGGATTGAAGCAGTGGTGAGGTTTCTTCAGCTATCGATTTGCTTCCTGCCAGTCTTCTGGCTAAGCGCTTGCGCGACGATGGACACCGCAAATGCTCCAGATGAGTTGGTGCGCACCTTAGACGACGCCATCATTGCCATTCCTGCAAAGTATTTCAAATGGAATGTTCCTTCCGGCATGTCAACCTCGGGACGAATGAAAGATGTGGTAAAAGACCTGACCAAGATAGCCGGTGAAAAGAAGATACCATTGGTTATCTATCTGCATGGTTGCGCCGGGTTCGATGACTACGCCAGGCAAGATTTCAATTTTCTGCTTAGCAACGGTTATGCGGTTCTTGCACCTTTGAGCTTCGCCCGCAAATACAAACCACAAAGCTGCGATCCCCAAAACAACGAAGGTGGCCTTCACAGGGGTGTACTGGATTTTCGGCTGGCGGAAGCCGGCTACGCCCATCGAGCAGCAAATAGCCTACCATGGGTAGATAAGCGTAACATTTTTATGATGGGGTTCAGCGAAGGCGGAATAACGGTCGCGCAATATCGGCATGGCGGCTTGGCCGGTAGGATTATTCTTGGATGGACATGTTGTAACAACGTGTGGCCGGAATACAATGGTATTTCCGGCCCCCAGGATGAACCAATACTTGCCGTCGTTGCATCCAACGATCCCTGGTTTTCGAATTCTTGGACCTCCGGCGATTGTGGCAGCTGGATGTCTTCCAAGCGTAATGCAGAGTCCGTTGTTGTCAACGTTAATTTCCATCACGTTCAGAGCCTTCCGGAAGTAAAAGAGAAAATTCTTAAGTTTCTTGAAGTTAACAGGTGTCCCTAAAACATCTGAAAAAATAAGGTAGGGTGTACTAGCTCGATAATTTCCATTCGGATATGAAATAGTATTAACTGATAATGATCAAATTTATTTCAAAGAATAGGCCCGCTGTCAAGATGGGTATAGAAAATAGAGTGCTGTTGTACCAGTTCACTAATTATCCTGATTTTTTGCTCAATTATTGTTTAAGTATTTTGGCTTTCTCTTTTTCAAATTCTTCTTTGGTAGTTACACCATTGTCTAAGAGTTTTTTTAGATTATTAAGTCTGATGTATAGAACATCATCGAAAGTCGAAGGTGTTGTAACATTTGGTCTATCAACACAAATAAACGTAATTTCTGCTCTTGGAAAATTTCCCAACACATGTGGAGGTTTAGATGTCTGCACCTTTATTGTTTTCATTACTTTGTCTTTTCCGCTACAAAAATCTTTAGCCCTTTGCTCAGCATCGCTTATGATTGCATCAAGCGAAACAAAACCTGAAGAACCTTTTTCAAATATACGATATTGTTCGCTGTTAGATAAATCTTTACTAACAACGTGGCTTTCACCGTCATAAAAAGCACCATCAAAACCTGATTTACTTTCATTAACCTTTTGTACAGTTGGTTGCATAGAGCAACCTCCTAAAAAGATTATCACCGTTAACAGTACTAATTTTGATCTATTCATACATTTCCCCTTCGTTTGACTACAATGTGATTAGTAATTTTCATTCGGTCATTATGCATGGACGATAGGTAATAGGTTCATTTTTATTTTGCGCTTCTTTTTCCTCTTGTTTCAAAGTAATGGCGAATCCATAATATTTCGAGTAAAAGCAAAACATCCAGACTGTATATGCAGGATTCGGTAGGGTTCTGTACTTGTAGTCGAAACCGGTTGGAACCACCACGAACCACTTCTCGTTTGCCAGGCTGCTCTGAAATATGGATCTGAAGTTTTCTTCATTATGCGGTTCAAGACTCAAAAAGTACTCCTGCGTGTATACTAAAGCGTCGAACCCTTCCGTCAATTTGTTCCCAATGCAATGACGATAAAGTCCTTTTGCTATTCGCCCCCAATACTCTTTCAATTCTTAAAATGTCTACATCAAACGTGGTCTTGCTTCCCCAATAAATCCCGGATTTGGTTTTAACAGTCTCTTCACCTATACAAGCATGCAGGTAGTTAAAATAGCCCTGTGACTGGGATCGGGCAAATCGTCGCGGAACTGTCTTGTTCAATTGCTTTACAAAAGGGTTATCAGAAAGTTCCTCCCTAAAAGAGAGAACATCGCGTAGGTATTCATCGTCCTTTGAAAAAGAGGAATTGCAGCTAGAGCAGCTTGGCACGGTAATCAGAGCCGCCGGTCTCGGTTTCGGGAACATGCCCTTCGGGGGTATATGATCCTTCGTATTAGCGACGCTATTGCAGTATGTACAAGTCAGTTGCATAAGTTTTTCCTAATTCTAATGCCTAAGAGTTATTAGTGACACCGCTCCATTTTTTAAATACATTATAAAAAATACATTTTAAAAACCATGTGCTTAAATATACTCGCAATATTTCTTGAGTTCAAGTAAAAACAGAGGCTATTAGACTGAAGACTGAAGGTGGAAGGATGAAGGAGGTAAGATGTCTCACTGCAGTTCGATGTGACAATAGGATTCTGGATTCACCCAGCATGCGACGGTCTGCGCTGCTGGGCTGCATTGCTGACAAAGATAGCGCTTTGATTTAGAATTGGAATTAGATGTTTCAACCAATGTTTGACTTTATAAACATCGTCAAATTAAGTCTCTCCACTTTTAACGAGTTATTTCTATTCTGTATTATAATAAAAAAATTTTATTGCTGAATTTTTAATTTTTTAATAAAAAGATGAGGTTGGAAAGCCGATAAATAAGGAGAAATTCGAGATGAGAAATTATAAAAACGAATATAAGAATAAAGTGCGGACCGCAGACGAAGCGGTGCAAGCTGTCAAATCCGGCGACCATGTCAGTTACGGACATTTTGCCATGTCGCCGATCGGTCTGGATGAAGCCCTGGCCAAACGGGCGGGAGATCTGTCCGATGTTAAAATCAAAGCTGTCATGGCGCTTTTTGTACCGAAGACGGTTCTGGCTGATCCGCAGAAAAAATCTTTCACGTACTATAGCGGTTTTTACAGCCCCTTCGAGAGGAAACTGGCGGAAAAAGGCCTGTGTTACTATGTTCCCAATAATTACGGCTTCACGCCGTTTGTTGCGCGCAGAAAATTATCTCAGCCATCCGATGTATTCATGCTCATGACCACGCCTATGGATGTAAACGGATATTTCAATTTTAGCACGTCTTGCTCGGAACACCGCGCTTTATGCGAGATGGCGAAATGCGTTATCCTTGAGGTTAACGAGAATGCCCCCTGGACTTTGGGGGGAGAACAGGAAACTATCCATATATCCGAAGTTGATTATATTGTGGAAAATAACACCCCGATGTTTACCATCCCCGCAAAGTTCCCAGCTTCAGAAGCCGATAAGAAGATAGCCGCTCAAATTATTGAACAAATTGAAGACGGAGCCTGTCTGCAATTTGGGATCGGAGCTATGCCCGGTATTATCGGGGAAATGATTGCCAACAGCAATTTGAAGGATCTGGGCATTCATTCGGAAATGATGGCCGATTGTTTCGTCGATTTGTTCGAGCAAGGAAAAGTCAATGGAGCTAAAAAGAATATAGATAAAAATAAAATGACATACACATTCGCTGTGGGGAGTCAGCGGCTATATGATTTTATTAACAGGAATCCGGCCTGTGCCATCTACCCGGTGGACTTAATCAATATGCCGGGAAGGATCGCTCTGAACGACAAGCAGATAGCCGTCAACAATGCGGTGGAAATCGACCTATATGGTCAAGTGAGTTCAGAATCATCGGGTTTCAAACAGCTTTCCGGAACCGGCGGCCAGCTGGAATTTACTCTGGGGGCCGAGCAATCCAGTGGAGGCAAGGCCTTTATATGCCTGACCTCCACTACTGTCAAAAACGGGCAAGCGGTATCGCGCATTGTCCCGTATTTTCGGCCGGGTACTATTGTTACGTGTCCCCGGGGCTCCGTCAGCAATGTAGTTACAGAATACGGCATGGTTAACATTATGGGTAAGCCCACATACCAACGGGCGGAAATGCTGATTTCGATCGCGCATCCGGACTTCAGGGATGATTTAATCAAGGCCGCTGCCGAGCAGAACATCTGGACACGGAGCAACAAGATTTGATGTTTTTCAGGCACGAATTTCGTAACTGTTTAAATTGCCATTTCATACACCCTGTATCCCTTGTACCTTCTGTCTATTTATAGAATAAACGCAATAATTTTTTCTTACCTTGACAGTTTGTAGTAATATGCTATGAAAAATCCGTGTACAGGAGGTCTTCCGTGATAGTCACAATTGTAGATGTTCTTGTTAAATCGGAAAACATTAATCAGTTTATTGAAGCAACAATTGAAAATCATAATAATTCAGTAAAAGAAGAAGGAAATCTAAGATTTGATGTTTTGCAGCATCGGGATAACCCTTCGGCATTTTCTCTGTATGAAGCATATGAATCCGACGAGGCATCTGCCGCACATAAAAAAACAGCTCATTATCTAAAATGGCGGGAGACCGTTGAATCCTGGATGGCAGAGCCGCGCAAGGGAATCGCCCATACAATTATTGCACCGGTAGAGAAATCTGCATGGAAGCGATAAGCTCTTTCAGTATCTCCGGCCTGCCCAAGATTTATTTTGGCGCCGGTACATTTTCTGATCTTCATAAAATAATACGATCGTATGGACGTAATGCACTTATTATTGTTGGCGGAGAATCGTTTAAACAGTCCGGCCGGTATGATGCGCTTGCTTCTCAACTTGATCAATCAAAGATAAAATACAATACTGTATCTGTCCGAGGTGAACCAACAGCAGAATCTATCGATGCAATAACCAGCGAATATCGCCAGATACCGGTCAACGTCGTTGTCGCCATCGGCGGTGGAAGTGTCATCGAC
>DLME01000211.1:17355-25886 GCA_002479215.1 Syntrophaceae bacterium UBA7544 | reverse complement strand
TGGTAAACACGCTAAAACGGAAAAATTATTTTGTTGATGCTGCCACAAATACCTGCTTGCCCGAAGCGTGACAATTATAATGCACGAAAATAGTTGATGTGTTTTTCTGCATGGCGCGCGCTATCCCAAAAGCCGCTGCCGTAGGATAAATACCGCAGTAAGGCAAATAGTCATCAACCTCCCAGCCTTTTTGTTTCCAAAAATGAGTGTCTGTTTTATCCATGCGAAAACCGGGCAGTAAAAAGCGTTTCTTCCCACTTGAAGCGGTCTTAGCAATTAATTTTTCGCTTGCGCTTAAAATATTTTCACTTGCCGAAACTTCTTCCGGCGGCACTAATTTACTGCCGAACTCCACCGCCAATATATCGCCTATCTTTTCCTCATTACCCTTCCCCAGCAAAAGCCATGAACTGCCTTCACCCATAGGCAACAAACGGGCATTATCCGGCTTCAAATTCATGCGCTCGTGATACTCCTCAACCGTAGGCGTAAAAACATCGCACCCGCCGACGAGAGCCAAATCTATTTCGCCGTTTTCCAAATAGCTCTGCGCCAGCCAGAGCGCTGATTCAAAAGATAATTCTTCCTCCGATATCGTCAGAATAACTCCCTTGATTTCACATATCCGCGCCAGAAAAAAGGCGGCGGCATTGCTCACCGAATTGGCAAACTGATTGGGGCTGGGAAATCCGCCTTCATGCTTAAACACCTGCGTGATAAAGGGCAATATTTCATCAACATTCCCTAATCCTGTTGCCAGAAATATTCCTATTTTTTTCGTCTTTAAATAACCGGGCGGCACTTTTTTCAAACAAGCCAAAGCCCCACAGCAGACCATTTTGATGAACCTC
This sequence comes from Syntrophaceae bacterium UBA7544, assembly GCA_002479215.1. Taxonomy (GTDB): domain Bacteria; phylum Desulfobacterota; class Syntrophia; order Syntrophales; family Smithellaceae; genus UBA4810. The sequence goes on along the minus strand of DLME01000211.1, from coordinate 25,035 downwards.
CCGGCACGGCGCATCGGCTGCCCCATGATTTTTTGCACCAGATCATCAGGGTTCAGCGGTAATTGCGCTTCATCCCAGGCAGCATCCAGATTTGGCGCAAGTGCCGGGCCAATATAACTTGCCGCTATCACCGGCATGGCCAAAATAGTTTTCTTTTCGTCTGAGCTAGAGGACATGAGTTCTCATTCCTTGATAATCAAATAACTCGTACACGTGCTGCCAAATCCGAAATAGGTAAAGAGATAAGCGCCGTTAGGTGCCGGATTGTTTTTTAACGCCGGGGTAAATCCTATTTCCGGATCAGTCTCCACAAAACCAAAACTGCGGGGAATCAATCCTTCTTCCAAGCAGGAAAGCCAGACAGCAGTTTCTATTGCGCCGGCTGCACCCAGAGCATGCCCCATCGCACCCTTCAGAGAAACCACGGGGGGAAGCTTTTCTCCAAAGAGTTTGACCAAGCCCCGTCCCTCGGAAAGATCATTATCCTTTGTGCCTGTGCCGTGAGCTTTAATCGCCACAATATCGCCGGGAAGTACTTGCGCTGATGTTAAGGTTTGCTGAATAACATCGCCAACGAGTTCTCCATCAATTCCTGCCGACGTTAGACTGTTATTATCATTAAATAAGTAGCCTCCCGCAAACTTGTATTTCCCTTTTCCTTGGGCAGGCAATCCATTTTGCTCCAGGATTACGGCGGCGGCGCCCTCGCCTATTTGCATGCCGGAGCGGGTAGCACAAAACGGACGACACTGATCATAATCATAGAGAAGCAGGCTGGCAAATCCATGTAAAGTCAAATTTAAAAGCGGTTCGAAACCGACGACAATCGCCCGGCGAATTTTTTTCTGTTCCAGAAGTTGCGCCGCGACAACTAAAGCGTGCGAACTGGAAACACAGGCCATGCTGAAGGTCAGCCTCATGCCCCTGATGCCGTATTTACCGGCAATTAAATCGCTTACTTCGCCGGGGCCTCTGTTGCGGCAGGAAATAGCCGGTGATTCTTTGCCCGGATTTTTGCGCACCGCTTCAGTAAATTCATATTCATTGCGGATAAAAAGGCCGCCTGTCGTCCCCGTAAGTAAACTGGATTCGGCAATTTCAGCCAGAGAAAGTCCCGCCCGCGATATTGCTTCTGTCAGCGCCTTCTCCAACATTGCTTGAGCTTTACCGAGAGGATTACCGGAATAGGGAACTTCAAAAGCCTTATATTCAGGGCTGATTAAATAGGAGGCTGTGCCTGCTCTTGCCGGCATCACTTTTCCCGCAATCAAATTCTGTGCCGACTCGGGCGCGCTCCACCCCAGCGCGGTTACGGCGCCCCAACCGCGCACATAAATATCGCTCTTTTTCACTTTTTAACCTTCGGCGCGTTGATTACAAAATCGGCCAGTGTATCAAACGACTGCATCGCTTTGGCCGCGGTTGACGCGTTCTTTAATTCCACACCAAACTGATACCTCAATTCCATGGCAATTTCCATGGCGTCAAGGCTGTCCAATTTAAGCGGACCAGGTCCGCCGATAAAGGGAACAGCGGTGGCTATATCTTCCGGTTTCACGTCTTTAACGTCACAGGCCTTGATAATCAGTTCTTTGAGCTTGAAAATCAACTCTTCTCTCGATGATACATTTAATTCTTTTAAAGCTTGGCTTACATCCATCTAACTTTCCTCCCCGCTATATAAAAACAACCCAACGCAAAAAGCGTTAAAATAATTATTTTCGGTAAAATAAAACCAAAAGACGCGTCGCGCAAAAATACATCCAGATAAGCCTGATGCGCCCAATACATCGGTGAAATCATCGCCAGTTTTTTCATCACCAACGGCATAACAACATACGGCACCATAATGCCGCCGAATACTCCCATCAACACCGCCCCTGTTGCCGCAATTGTAGAAGCTTGCTCAGGTGTTCGTGCCAGGGACGCCACCAGCACGCCAAAACCAGTAGATGCTGCTGCAACAACAACCGTTATTGGTATTAAATACCACGGATGCTCACCCATGTTGAATGGCAAATTAATCACGTGCGGCATTATATAAACTCCCACAATAAGCATCAACACGAACTGAACTAAGTTAACTAAATAATAAGGAATAAGTTTGCCCAGAATAACCAAACTGGCGCTTACGGGATAGGTAAAAAGGCGCTGTAAAGTGCCGGCATTTTTTTCCCGTAAAAAGCCGATGGACATGGGAATGGCAATGAAAAACATCGCAAAAATTGACCAGCCGGGAACACTTTGCTGCAGCGGGCTAGGAAAATTTCTATTTTTCTTAGTTTTTTCAACAATAAAATTAGAAGCCATAGTTTCAATATCATCTATTCCCATAACCACTTCCGCAGTCAGACCGGTAATGAGTGAACGAACAGCAACTTTATAACCGGCATCAAGAACCGGATCAAACTCCACTTCCACTGGTTTAGCGCCATCGTCAAACCCCTCCGGTATAAAAATTACAGCCTGCGCTTTACCGTATTCAAAAAGCATATAGTTATCATAACCATCCGGACGTTGGACGCGCTGAATCAACTTGCTGGAACTTATTTTTTCTTCCAGCTTGACCGCCTTGGGCGCATGAGTGGCGTTTTCCAAAACCAATAAAATTTGATGGCCGGTGAATTTATCCGCATAAACTCCTTGAAGCGCCAGGGACAGAAAAAAAATCAGTGCCACCGGCATTATAAATAGAACAGGAATAGTCTGGCGGTCACGCAATAACACCAGTATTTCTTTTCTGATCAATTCTTTTAATTTCCTAAAAATCAACTTATGGCAGCCTCAATAAATAATTATCAGTTTTCGTCGCGCAGCCCACGCCCCGTTCTCTCCAAAAAGAATTTTTCTAAATTATCAATTTCGTTCATATCACCTGAAAATATGACAGAACCTTTATCCAACAGCGTTACCCTTGAGCACAAGCGTTGAGCTTCATCCATGATATGGGTGCATAAAACAACCGCTACTCCGGTGGTGTTCATTTTTTTTAACAGCTCATAAATATGATGGCGGCTCTGCGGATCAACTCCTACAGTGGGTTCATCCAACAACAACAGTTGCGGTGAATGCAGAAGAGCAACAGCCAGATTTAACCTACGCAACATGCCTCCGGAGTAGGTCGATACGTGTTTTTGAGCATAAGACAAAAGTCCTGTTTCCGCCAATACTTCTGCTGACCGTTCTTTTATAAGCTTGTCCGACAGCCCGGCCATGACGCCGAAGATGCGCAAGTTTTCCATCGCTGTTAATGTTGTATATACCGATATCGGCTGGGGCGCGTAACCAATAAGATTTAATGCCTCGTTATTTATGTTTTTATAGCCGCAAATATTTATCTCGCCCGCGTATCCCCGCAATTGCCCGGTAATCAACCGCATCAGAGTGGTCTTGCCCGCGCCGTTCGGCCCTAAAAGGGCATGGAATTGACTGCTTTCCACAGACATGGAGAAATCACGCAGAGCGTATTCATTCCCGGCGATACCTGATTTGTCCACCGGCTGATTGTAGGAAAAATTTATTCCGGAAATTTCCAGAGCCTTCATGCCTTGAGATTCCTGACAACAGTATTAAGAGTTTTAAAAAACTCTTCTTCCCGTCCCGCGCAGATAAGCATCAATCCGCCCGCCTTGCCAAAGTTATCTTCGGACTGACCTCTTTGTTTAATGATCCGCGCGGATACTACGGCAAATTCCCGCCAGATATCGCCGATGGCCGTCATTTCCTGTGATAATTGGGCAAGCTCATCCGAGCCAAAAAGATCGGCCGCCTCCTGGAGAAATGCGGCATACATAAAACGAAATCCCGCGCCTCCGGTTCCCACTTCTTCCTGCATGCGGACAACATTGGCCAAATGCCGGCAGGCTTCATGAAAACCGATCTTATCAGGCATTCTAATGATTCTTTTGGCCAGGGAACGTATTCCCCTTATACCGAAAATCGGCAGGGGAATCCGCAGCATCATATTGCAGGTATCCCTCATACCCTTAATGCAAGCAAGACGGATATCGGGATTTTGTGAAACACTCTGAGGATAATACATGAACCCGTGCGGCTCCAGGGGACCATGCGCGAAACGCGCCCGTTCCAGATCTTCAGTCAGACAATCCACCGGATGATCCAGTACCGGATCACTGACGCGGAAACCGTTCTCAATCTCGCACAAAACAATAATATTATGACCGTTGAATTGAAAACGGAAGCGATTAGGGAAATAGGAAAGCCAGTAGATGTTTGTCGTCAATCCCACAATTTGGCCGGTTTTCAGCACGCGACGCAACTCATCCATCCCTTTTTGCGGATTGCGGAATCGTCTGGTAATAAATTCTGCCCCCAGACGTTTCCCGGCTTTACGGAAAACCGCGCCGGGTTGAGAGCGGAAAGTGCTGATCGGTAATCCAACCCACTTTACAAACGGCAGATGGCCGAAAAAAATGCCGCTGCCGATACCGAAAATCATGGCTTCGCTTATTTCCACTCCTTTATCACGGAACAAAGCCAAAGTAACGCCGCTTTCGCAATGGGCAGAGTGGTAATGAACAAAAGGTTTGCCGCTGGACGTTGTTTCTGCGCTCATTTAATGATAATTCTCTTTCTTCAACTTATTTTTTCGGCACGCTTATCAATTCCTGTCCGGTAACCGCCAGCGCTTTTGCATAGCGATCCAGAACTGACGATTTAAGTTTGGCAAAGACAGCGGGTCGGAAATGCCGTTTTACCCGAAAGCAGGCAATGTCTGCTGTTTTGGCCAAAATCTCCGGTGTCATCTGCCGCCGCTCCATATGATATAAAAGCGGACTTTTTTCTCCCCGTATAACTTCCTGCCTTACACCTTCCAGTTTTGCCTCCAACTCGGCAACAGCCAGGCCATTGACGATTTCTTCAGCACTCCAGCCGGAACTGGTAACAATGACATACTTTCCATCCTCGTTAAGAGCATAACAGGCGCGCTTGTAACCTTCATAATAGGTAATCTCCTGCGGAACTTCATTCACTTTCATTATCGGCTCCTGTCAGCGGATTGAGAGACCTTCTTATACTAAATTCAACCGGGCGAAAAGCAAATTCTATCTTTATGAAACTCTGCCAATTTTTTCGCCAAGAAAGGGCTCGAAATGATGCCATTCGAACGGATGCTTATAGGCCATTTGCATCAGTTCATTGGCATAGGTTTGTGCCGAGGCCAATACTGCTTTCTGACGATCGGCACGTGTTGCAGCTACAACCTGCCGCCCTCGAGATACGGTGATATGATATTTGCCAGACGCCTTCTGATGAACAAAAAAGGTCATCAGCGGTGCGCCCGACATTAAAGCAAACAAATGAGGTGTGTCGGGCAGTTTTACCTCATACCCCAAAAAGTCAACCATAGCGAAACTCTGGCTTCCCCACAAACGGTCTCCCGTCATGGAAACAATTCCTCCTTCCCGTAAAAAACTGATTCCTTCCAGAAGAGCAAAGGGAGAGCTTTCTTTATCTGATGTCGCCACTATTTTAATTCCGCTTTTGGCCAGAAATTCCTTTTGCATGCGCTCCAGTTGCTCTTTGTGCTTTGCCCCCAGATACAACATGATGGGTAACCCTTTGCGGTTTAACATTTGCGCCGCCAGTTCCCAGTTGCCGATATGCGACATTACCACAATCGCACCGGTCTTTTTTTCTACCGCTTCGTCCAGATATTCCCAGCCTTCTTTGGTAAATTCAGCTTCTTCTTGCGCCCGCGTGATAAACCGGTGGAGATAGACATCGGTAAAATTATGATACTGCTTCCACACACAATATAAATGATAGGGAAAACCTCGTGCGGGGAACAACGCGCGGTAAAATTTCAGGCTGTACGCAACGCGTACCGGAAAAAGGAAAAAATAACCGGTGGCAATAAACCAGGAAAAAGTGTGGAAAAACCACGCCCCCCAAAGCCGGGAAAAATAAATTGCTATGCGGTAAGATAATATTTTCATAAAATGTAATCTAAAGTCATTATTCAAGAGGTCTTATTGCCGACAAACCATCTTTCCTCGATTCCTGACGTGTCAGAAGCATGAACACTGACAACAAAACCGGTTTTCCCCATAAAAGCTACTAATTCTTTTTCACTACGGAAACGTTCTGGTGTGTGAGTCAACTTTAAGCGAGCAGTTTCTATCCATCGCTTCCAGGGAACTTTTTTGTTCGATGGCACTGTCGCTCTTATCAGCAAAGCTCCACCCACCTCCAGTTTACCGTAAATACGCTGCAAAACAAGTTGCAGTTCTTCATTGGATATTAAATGCAACATGTCCAACATTATTACATAGTCAACAAAGCCTTCGACAGCAGGCAAAGCGGGAGCCCGTCCTATTTCCACACTGCCGCGAGTTCCTATAGCCTGAGAAGCAATGAGCACGCGTATTTCGTCCGGCTCCAAACCATATACTTGAGCGGAAGGATAAATTTCCAGAAGCCAGACGGCAGGAATCCCGTAACCGCACCCGATATCAATAATCCGGCGGGGGTTTTGCACATATTTATCCAACTCTTTAAACATCGGATCAATTATGATTTTAAAACGGGCGAAAAGCCGCGGATACGCTTCCAGATGGCGGTAACGCAATAGAGCACGCTTCCAATGTTCTTTTGAGCCTATTTCCAATGGCCCGGAAGGAAAATTAAACGGCGCATATATCTTCTTCACTAATGTCGGCAAAATAAGATAGGCTCCGATGATGGAGTAGCCGATGCCTAAAAGAGAGGTGAGGCCGATACTACGCAAAAGATTGTGCTCGGCGATCGCTAATACGCCGAAACCAATAAGCGTGGTAAAAGATGCCAGAAACATTGCCAGCTTGACAATGTCCATAGCGGGATGGTTTTCATCACGGTAGCGCTGGTAGAAACAGGCATAATAAATAGAATAATTAATCCCCATGCCCATAATGACAATCCAAAGCATGATGCTGGGAATGTCCAGCGGATGGCCGATAATCTTGAGAGTTCCCAGCGTGGCTACCAGGGCAAAAGTAATCGGAGCCAGCACCGCCAGTGATAGGAGCCAGTCGAAATAAAACACAAAGACAATGAGCACAATGCCTATCCCTGTAATCAATGCAATCTGGATGAAAATGCTTTTCAAAAAGTTCCCCAGTCTATCGTTAAATAAACCAACATCAAATATTTTAGCGAGCCCCTGATTGGTAAGACGGGAAGCTAAATCTTCGGCATCGTAGTTTTTACCGGTCGCAGTCAAGCTCAGCTGCGTATATTCCGCCGGGCCCCTGGTAATTCCAAAAAATTCAAAATATTTTTCCGGTATTTCTCCGGAGTGTACATCTTTATTATTGATTATTTTCCAAAAAGGCTCGAAAGCAGAAGACGCAAAACCATTTTCCCTGGCCGCCACAGCCACATCCCGCTTTAGTTTGGCCAGACGTTCCTTGCCCCAAAAGCTGTGCCAGGCTTCCACATTTTTTTGGCTCATTGCCGGTGATGGAAACAATAAAGATGGAAGAAAAACGGAGGACAGTTTTTCCTTCTGAATATCGGCTGCCAATATCGGCATCAACTGATCGTTCTTTTGTTGCAACTGCGCAATGCTTGGCGCCTGCAGAAATATATAACATTTACCGGAAAAATCACCCCAAGTATTCTGTAATGTCTTTTCGGCATCAATTGTTTCTCTACTCACGGAATTCATGGCATTAA
>DLME01000211.1:0-17288 GCA_002479215.1 Syntrophaceae bacterium UBA7544 | reverse complement strand
GACGGAATTCATGGCATTAATATTGGCATCAAATTCCGGATGTGCAAAAAGCAGCATCACCGCCCCGAAAACAATCATCACCATCAATTTCCATTTGGCCGGAGCTGCAATCTTTTGCAGGGCATGCATAAGCAAGGGGTTACTTTGACGGTTTGCCGGCGGCATAGATGGAAATATTTTCGGGAAAATAATGAGGACAAAAAGAAACGCAAAAGTGACTCCCAGAGCGGAGAAGACTCCAATTTCAGCGAGAATTTTAAAATCACTGATAAGCAGCAGAAGAAAAGAACCAACAGTCGTGAGCACCGCCAAAAGCTCGGCTAACCAGACCTCCCGTGCCACCTGCCGGCCATATGTTTCTTTCGTCTGATCCAAAAAAAGCAAATAGGTAATGCCCAGATCAACCGTAAAACCCATTATCGCCCCACCAAAGCCGATAGCCAGCATCGACATGGATTTAAAGAAAAAAGAACATACGAACAAGGCAGTGATTGATCCCACCACCGAAGGCAACAACGCTAGAAGACCAATGAGCGGACGGGGAAAAGCGAAAAGCAGCAACAGGGCTATGCCCAATGTTGTTAAGATAATAGCAATTCGCGTATCGCGTTTGGCGGTGGTCTCATTATCCAATGCCGCTCGATATGCCCCGACCGAAGTCAGCGTATATTTATCTTTGGCCAAAGATTGATTGGACTTCAAATCTCGCTCGATATCTTTCAATAACTTATCAATTTTAGCGGAGATCGATGTATCCGTTCCTGATCCGGTAATCTTAGCTATAATGAGCGCGTGCTTACCATCTTCGGAAATCAGTTGACCCTGGTAAAATTGAGCCTTATGGGAAGGAAGCAAAGCGAATAACGGTCGCAGGATTATGCCGGAAAATCCCATTGGATCTTTGGCCATCATTTCACTGCGGCCGATTCCCTCCAGTTGCTCCAAACTTTTCCGGTTTTGGGCAAGAGCCTCTTTAATTCTCGCAGGTTCCAAGAGCGGTTTTATCTCTTTTTCTAATTGTTCCGTGCTAAAAAGAACGGGCAAACTATCTGTTACATGCGCCATAAGCTCGGGAAAATTTCTCGCCTCGTCACTCATACCAACTTTGGTGAAAAGATCGCTTTTGATGAGTTTATCTGTAACTATTGATACAGTTTTAACCAGACGATCCCTGTCGGGAGATTCTTGCCCCAAATCAATAAATAACTTATCCTGAATCGGTAAATGCCTGATGATCTGACGCGCATCGGACAGCACCGGATCATTGTGCGGCATTGATTCCAAAATATCCGTTTCGATTTTTAAATGCTGGGACTCCCAGAAAAATAGTAATGCTACAATCAGCGCAACGATAAAAACTATCGGCCATTTTATTTGGTATTTACGTAAGGACATGAATGCCTATATAATTATTCATTTATCGGTATTTAAAATTTATTTTATAAATCATATTTCACCGGCAGTGGCAAGATAAAAAGCCTTAAAGGAAAATGTAAAATGCTATCAATATGAGTGTATCGAAATGACTGGAATCAATATGCAATAAATTCAGTTATCGTAACGAAAATATTCGGCCAAAAATTAAACGGGTAAAAGTTGAGGAGTTGCGCAAAAAATCAACAAAAGGACGAAAATGAGAAATACGTAGGCCGGCGGGATTATAGTTTACGCGCACCGGAACTTCTATCACCGGCACACCATTTCTTTTGGCCCGCACCAATATTTCCACCTCAAATTGAAAACGCCGCGCCTTCGTGCCCAGGTAAAGAGCCTGAGGCAGGGGATAAATGCGCATACCGCTCTGGGAATCTAAAAGAGCGGGACCGCCGGAAAGCCATACCCAAAAATTAGAAAACTTCCGGCCGAAGCGGCTGGTCCAAGGAACATGCTCGCCTATCATGCCTTCTCTTGCTCCCACGATAATCGGTCGCATTCCCTCAGGAATCGCAGCTATGAGTTTTAAAGCATCTTCCGGATAATGCTGGCCATCGGCATCTATCGTAATCGCCCAATCAGCCACAGTTACAGCGGCGGCAAAACCGGTCATAATGGCCGCGCCCTTTCCCTGATTCCGCTGATGCCGCAGGATTTGAATGCCGGCTATTTCTTTAATCTGTTCATAAGTGGTATCGGTCGAGCCATCGTCAACGACAAATACGGGAAACTGCAAGGCTTGTGCATCCTTGACAACCTGCGCCACAGTTGCGGCATGATTGTAAACGGGAATGACAAAAGCAAAACGATTATTTTTGTTTTTGATACTCATATTAACCTATGACTGATATCCTTCGTATCTGACAAAAGCTGTAACCAGCGCATTTGTTGTGAGCAAAGCGAACGACAAATGTGCCCGAGATAACGGCTTTGTTAGCTTATTTCACTTTCACTACCCCAAGGTTTTTCGGAATGCTTCTGGAAGTATTCGCTTTTTGTGGCTTGAAGACTTCTTGAACTAACCCAGTGAAACCTACCAAATGAATCAGTCACTCCTACATGCGTCGGATTAACGCTTAAGAATGACTCTTGATCGGAGTTCAATAGAAATGAGGCATTCTCTCCGACGTCCAAGATAATTGGCAATTTGGATGAATATGGATTCGTATGATCCCACATCACGTGCGCATATTGAGACTCAGATTTGAATACCTTTGAGATACGTCTACCAAGGAATCTCCACCAAGAGAGTTTTGCAATGTAAATGGACTCGAGATGTAACTTGCCAGGACCTAAATTTACGAGCGTAATAGTTATGAATGGTCCATGTATTTGTTCGCCATGGTGAACATTGGATATTGATATACTACCTGCCGCGCGAGACTTAAGAACAACGTCACGATAGAAATTCCACCCGAGCGCAAAAAAACTTACGGCGACCGAAATCGAACTGACTATAATTGCTTTGTCCATGTTCTATCCCTAAAACTAACAATTATTATACAGTCTGTATAAATCGGAAAAACACAGACCGTTGCTTTTTGTATTTTCTTAATAACTTACAAATAGCACAAAAAGTAAAATTGTTAAACCATATTGTACTTTAACGACTCCGTAAAGAGCGCCAGATGCAAGGCGCGCGAGTCACAAGGAATGAGGCGTATTTTTGACATACGCCGCAATGACGAGGGATGAAGCGCAACACAGCAGATGGCCTCTTTACGGAGTCGTTACTCCGGCAGGAAAGCCACGCCCCACGTCCCCGGCCCCATATGCGCGCCTGATGTCAGCGATAACGGCTGCAAAATAACCTCCGTTTGCGGATAGCGTTCCTCCACCATTTTTTTAACAGTTTCATTTACCCAATCATAATTATCGGAGTATTCCAACATAATAAGAGCAGGAGAATCATTTCGTAACGAAACAGCAAGACGTTCTTCAGCCAATTTTAACTGTTCTTCCTGGTTTCTGACCACGCCGATTTTTTTCACACCTTCCGGTTGAGGAGAAATAACAGGCTTCATGTGCAGCATATCGCCAAAAAAAGCGCTCGGTTTAGATAGCCTTCCGCCTGCGGCCAGGTATTGCAATTTATCAAGAAACACATACTCCTCGCAGATTTGCACCGCTTTTTGTGCAAAGGCAAAGGTTTTTTCCATATCGTTTGTTTCGGCTAAGTAACGAGAGGCCGCGAGTGCAATGACACCTAATCTTCCCGAAGCGGCACCCGTATCAATGACGAGTATCCTGTTTTGCGGATCATGTTTCTTCTTCCATTCCATAACTACATTATAATTGCCGGTAAAAACAGACCCGACACACAAATATAAAACCTTTTCAAACCTGTTCAATACGCTTTCGTAAATCTGATGCCTTTCATAAAAGGATGCCTGTGACGTGGATACTTTTACACCTTGGCGCATTGCGGCATAAACTTCTTCGGAATTAAAATACGTTTCCGGCAAACATTTTTCGCCGACTGTAAGATAACTATTCAAGAGTGTAAGACCATATTTTTTAGCATCCTTGCGTGTCACGGAGCCGGCGGCATCGGTCATTATGTGCAATATTTGTCCTGTTTTGGCATTCATGAATTCCCTGGTTTGCAAAGTCAGGTTATCTTCTTCCCAATTCAGCATACTGCCCAGTTTGCCGATTTGAGCTTTCATTTTTTCCCTGTCCTGTGTATGGAGATGAATTTTATAAAGATCTCCCTCGGGAATTATCACCGCATTGTCATGTGCTTGAGTAATTCTGATCACTTCTTCATTGGATAAGGCTGGCGACTTGAGGACAAAATCCACGCAGTAACCAGATTCTGCTTCTTCCCGGAAGGAAGTCGCAATGCGCAGACTGTTTTTGAATACTTCCGTCACTGGCCGATGATTATCCTCCATTCCCGCCAAAGAATAGAAAAAGCCTTCAAAGAAAATATACATACCCAATGCACCGGCATCAACCACCTGGGCTTTTTTTAATTTCGGCAGTATTTCTTTGGTTTCATGGACAGCTTTTTCCAGATGGCTAATAATGACCGCTATTGTTTCTTGATTCAGAATCATTCCCGTGGAAGGCAAAGCTTCAGCCAGAGCATCGAACAACGTCAACATGGTGCCCGCGCAGGGATCGCTAACCGCCTTCCAAGCCCGCAAACGCCCTTCTGCTGCGTAATCAGCAAGTTCGGATACGGACTTGGCCGCGTAAAACGCCGAAAAAAATCTGGAAGCGATGTTTCCGGAATTACCCCGCGCCGAAAAAAGGAGTTGCTGAATGATTTTTGATTTATCGGGATGAACATTGCGCAAGGGAAAAAGACTGATGGAAAGATTTCTTCCTGTGTCACCGTCGGCAACGGGAAAGACATTGATCGAATCGAGTAAATCCGCCCAGGCAGCGACACGTTCTACACCGGCAATAAAAGATTTCTGCAATAATTCGTCCATTAAAATCCCAAAGAACTGCGAATTTCTTCCGGTATGCTGAATAGAGTTTCCATCTCCGGCGTTTGCACTGTGACCTGCTCTGTTCGCCCGCGGGCACAAACTTTGCCATCCGCCACCCTTCTTATTTCAAAATCGACAACCAGTTTTATGTTGGCATCGATAAGGGTCGCTTTGCAAATGATCTCATCGCGGTGGCGCAAAGGGAAAATGTGCTTTGTCGAAGTTTTGATAATAGGAAAAATTAATTTATGCTTATCATAGAAAGAATAAAGATCGACACCGTGATGCTCGAAAAGAGCCGCGCGCGCGATCTCAAAATAGTTCAGATAATTACCGTGCCAAACTATTTGCATAGGATCGAGATCAAAAAAAGGCACGTGAATTGTGACTTCAAAGCTTTTTTGTTCTTTATGCATTATTTAATCCTAAAGAAATCGGAATACCTGATTGCCATACACATGCTTTCAATATCTTTATCCAACGGCCGGTCTTCAATCAGCGGCGCGCTGATTAATCTAATTTTTTGCGCAATTTTGGCCAAAAGCGGCCTTACACTAATGTTTTTTCTTAAATAACAGGCCTGCGCCGCCGCGAGAAGATGAATCGACACAACGCGTTCCGTAAGCGTGCAAATTCTTTCAGCGTCGCGTGCCGCGATAGTTCCCATGCTGACCTTATCCTGATTATGAGATTCGGTCGAACGGGAAAATGAAGCCGCGGGCATGGTTTGTTTCAGGGCTTCCGCCGCCAGAGCGGAAGAAGAAATAGACATAGCCTTAAAACCATGGAACAGGCCATTCCCCTTCTCTGTTGTTCCTACTAAATCGCCCGGCAATCCTCTGTTTACATTCGGATTGACCAACAACATCACCTGGCGGTCGCACATATCGGCAACGGAAGCCAGCGCGGCTTTCAGGCCGTCCATGGCAAAAGCGATATGACCACCGTAAAAATTACCGCCCATGAGAACCTGGCCGGTTCTCGGATCAAAAATGGGATTATCGTTGGAACTATTGGCTTCAATTTCCACCCATTTTTTTATCCAGTTAAGAGCGTCATGCAAAACTCCCAGCACCTGCGGAGCGCAGCGCAGCGAATAAGGATCCTGCAGGGCTTCCAGCGCGTCATCTTCCAGTTGACGCGCTGAAACTCTAGCCTGTAAAAGATGGAAAATATTTTCGGCAACAAAAATCTGGCCGGGAAAAGGTTTGGCCTCCGATAGCACCGGATGGTAATGATGAGCGTTGCCTTTGAGCGCGTGAACGCAAAGAGCGGTAGCATAAAGAGCGGCTGTTAAAATGCGCCAGGCTCTCTCCAGCGTTATGGCGGCAATGCCTGTCATCGTCGTTGTGCCATTAACCATCGAAAGAGGCTCTTTGGGCAGATATTTGTAAGGCTTTATTCCGGCTTTTTTCATGGCTCTACCCGCGGACATTTTTTCGTCCCGGTAAAATACTTCTCTCTCACCTGCCAGACAGGCGCCGATATAAGACATCGGCGTCAAATCACCGGAAGCTCCGACAGAGCCCTCACAGGGAACCACGGGCGTTATTCCTTTATTTAAAAAGTCGGCCATCTGTTTGAGCAGGGCAACGGAAACTCCCGAATAACCTCGTGCCAGACAAATTATACGGCACAGCATAGCCGCTCGTGTTTCTTCAATGCCGATAGGCTCGCCCGTGCCACAGCCGTGAAAACGAAAAATGTTTACACCATTTTTCATGGCAATATTCATCGGCATGCGCCTGCCGCAAGAACGGCCATAACCGGTGGTAACACCATAAACAGCAATCCCCTTACTCATCGCTTCCATCAGCATTTTTTGCGTTGATTCCATCCGTTTCAAAAAACGGCTGTTTTTACTTATTTCCACAGACATTCCATCTCTTGCTACGGCAATTATATCACCAATACTGACATGGCCGCCGTCAATGACTATGGAGCCTTTTTTGCCAATTTTTTTCATGCTTAAAAATTATCTCCTTTCGTCTCTGGCAAACATCATTCGCGCATACGCGGCTTATAGGTGTTGTCAGCTTTTTCTTTTTCCATAACTTTTTTGAGCATCTTGAACATTTTATAATTCTGAGGTTCTTCCTCATAAAACTTATCCCAGGCATAATAATAAAGCGACTGTAATTGTTCGGGGGACAGCAATTTTGGCTGAAAAACAACCTTGCCGCAGGTGTAATCATTCCAATCATAGGAAGATATTCTTTTGGCGTTATGAAAATCATCGAATGTCCGGGTGTGCGGAAACGGAGTGAGTACGGTAAATTCGGCCATATCGAGATCGATTTCCAACAAAAAATCAACCAGTTTTTTAATGTAATCTTCCGTATGATAATCGAGGCCTAAAAGAATGCTCCCTTCGACAGCGATGCCGTAATCATGATAACGCTTAATGCGGTCACGAATGAAATCGGACGAATCAAAAATAGCCTGATACACAAACCAAGCGCCAGCCTGCGCCGCCAGGTCCAGCACTTTATCGTCATTTTCAATTGGATGGCAGCACCACTTCTTTTTCAGCGGAATCATTTCTTTAAAAAGCCCGATTTCCCATTCTTTTTTTTGCGCCAGCGAATTATCGACAATGAAAAGCCTATTATTGTCGATACTGGCTAGTTCTTCGATTACTTTATCGTAAGGGCGGGGGCGAAATTGGCGTCCTCCTAAGAAATTGACGCAGCAGGGATAACAATTGAACCGGCAACCGCGGGATGCGTGAACCAAATCCACCATCTGGACACCGCGGTAATTATATAAATCTCTTTTTAATATACTGCGCCTTGCTGTTCCCACGGTTTCGATAGCCGGAAAATCCTGCATATAGTTATAAACCTTCTGTAACTTACCGTTTTTAAAATCTTCAAGCACCTTTTCCATACGACCTTCTGCTTCACCTAAAAAAACGGCATCAGCATGCTGTTGTGTTTCTTCGGCGTGCAACATCGTAGCGATGCCTCCGAACATTACTTTAATTCCTTTTTTTCGGTAGACATCGGCAATTTCCCAACTGCGTTTGATCTGAGCGGTAAGCATCACCGAAATTCCGACAAAATCTACCTCCTGTTCAAAATTAATCGGCTGCACGTTTTCATCGATAAATTCCACATCTACATAATCAGGTAATGTAGCGGCAAAAACAACCGGTCCATGCGGCGGCAATGTAAAACGCGTTTGCTTTTCCAATTTTTCCCACTTGGGATAAATCAGCTTAAATTTCATGCTTCCTCTTTTTCAATTAATTTATTGCAATATTGTCTTGGCAATAAAGCGAATTCATATTCGTCCTCCACCCGACTCGCCTTTTCTTCCCATCAGAGCTTCGCACGATACGCTTCCGCTTAATTATCTTCAAGCTGTTTTTTTAAAATCCTTTTTAAGACCTTCCCTGCTTGATTGCGGGGAAAGTCATCAACAAAAAATATTCTTTTGGGAATCTTATAATGCGCGATTTTCCCTTGTAGCGCGGTCAAAATATCATTCTCCGTAATTTGGAGATTTTTATGAAGGATGACAAAAGCACCGACTACTTCGCCTCTTTTGTGGTTGGGCATTCCCACCACGGCCGCTTCTTTGATCTGCGGCAGTGATTGAAGAGCTCTTTCCACTTCCACCGGATAGATATTTTCACCGGAAGATATAATCATTTGTACCTTTCGGCCAACAATATAAACAAAGCCGTCTTCATCGCGCCGCCCCATGTCGCCTGTATGAAACCAACCATCCTTCATAGCTGATGCGATCGCAGTGTCTTTACGCCAGTAACCAGCAAAAACGTTCGGTCCCTGTACAATAATTTCTCCTGTTTCGTTTGGCCGTAGTTTGTTTCCTTTTTCGTCAACAATGCGCAAGTTCACATGAAATACTTCTTTACCGACAGAACCAGCTTTGCTGATAGAATCTTCCAGATCAAGTGAAGTGAGCCGCCCAGTTTCCGTGAGTGCGTACCCCTGAACGAAACCAACGTTCTTTTCTTCCTGATATTTCTTTATTATCGGCAGAGGAATCGGAGCGCCGCCGGAAATAAAAAAATTAACATGCCCAAGATCGGCATCCTTCCATTCTTCCGCTTCCGTCATCATTTGAAACATAACCGGTACGGCAAACATGTAATTTATTTTTTCCTTGCATATAATATTGAGAACTTCCGCGGCGCTGTAAAAACTGCTGATCATGATACTGCCCCCGGCATAAACAATGGGGGTTACGGAAGCAGCTAGGGCTCCAATGTGAAAAAGCGGCGCGACTACCAGTGATTTATAAGACCGGTTAACTCCATAGCCCAAGAGAGAATGAATTGCGCCAAACAGGATATTTTGATGGGTTAATGCCGCACCCTTCGGATCGCCTATTGTGCCGGAAGTATACATAATAAAAAGGGGATCGTTCAAATCGACACTTATCTCCGTTAGCGGTTCCAACTCCGGAAAACCATTTACGTACTCTAAAAATACGGAATCGTTTTTAAGTGCTTCTCCTCCTAGGCACATGTACCGCTGAAGTGAAAGATCAGCGGCCTTAATTTCCTGAACCTTGGAGGCAAATTCGGAAGAATAAATTAGAGCGGAAGGTCCGGAATCATTAAGAATGTATACAAGTTCCGGCACCGCTAACCGGAAATTCAAGGGAACCATAATCGCGCCCGTTTTGGCGCACGCAAAAAATATTTCGAGAAATTCACTGCAGTTGGACATCAATATGGCCACACGTTCTCCTTTTGTTATTCCTAAATGACCCAATGCGTGCGCTGTTTTATTCACTCTTTCGTTAAACTGCCGATTACTGTAAGTTTTGTTTTTTTCAGTCAAAAACGGTTTATTCGGCTGAATTATTGCTCTTTTACTTATCCATTCTCCGATGTTCAAATCTCTTCCCCCTATTTATCGCAATTGGCAAAAACTAAATACACATAAGTCCCGCCGAAAGAAATACCGGCAAGTATTGCATTATTTATTCTCATTTCTCTTTTATCACCCGCAACGAACTCCAATGATTTGATGGGCTTTACAAGTCCGACAGTCGGAGGCACAATATTTTTCTCCATGGATAAAGCCAAGGCACACGCTCGTATTCCCCCACTGGAAAAACTTTCTCCCAGCGCGCCTTTGATGGAAGTAATTAGCGGTTGTTTTTTCAAACCTGAAAAAACTTGAGCGTAAGCTTCAGCCTCAACAGCATCCAACACTTTGCCGCCGTTGGCGGCCGCGTAAATAGCCTGAATATCGCGTGCTTTAATTTCGGCATTTTGCAGCGCCCGGCTGATTGTTTGTTTTATGCCTGCCGGATCATCCGGCCAAGCGGTAGGGCTGGTAGGTGACGACCCCAATCCAAATCCTTTTATCTCACAATAAGGTTGACGGCCTCTTGTGAGGGCCGACTCCCAACTTTCCAAGCAAATTATACCGCATCCTTCTCCGACTATAATTCCGTTACGGTCTTCATCAAATGGCAGGCACGCTTCTTTACCTCCATCCAGGGGAGAGAGACTACGAAATCTGGTTAATGCTTCATAATAAAATTTTGATAGTATATCGACTCCGCCGGTCAGCACAAAATCGGCAGTGCCGCGCCGGATTTCTTCTACGGCGTACGCCAGAGCAGTCTCGGCGGAAACGGCAAAATGTGTTACTGTCGTGTTGACACCGCGAAATCCCAACTCAATGGAAGCATGCCCTGCCGGAGCGTTCATAACAGTGTTCGGCACCAAGATCGGATTGACAAAAGCCGGCCCGCGAGCCAGAAGCGTTCCCGCAAACTGGACGGTTACATCGGTCGCGCCGAAAGAAGTGCCCAAAATAATACCGACGCGGTCACGGTTTCCTTCAGTAATATAAATTCCCGCATCATCCAAAGCCAGGCGCGCAGCAGCAGTTGACATTGAAGATGTTCTATCCATCCGCCGCAGGTTTTTTACGGAGATAAAACCACGCGGTACGAAATCGGTTACTTCCGCTCCCAAATGCGACTGGAAGGAACTAGTATCAAAAGCTTTTATTACATCGATGGCACATTCGCCGGCAAAGAGCCTCCTTACGAATTCTTCTTTGCCAATACCCAAAGGGGTTACCATACCTACGCCTGTAACTACAACCTTTGTCGCTTTATGCGTCCGGCGATTTTTATCCATTGCCGACGCCCCCTTCGGCATATTGGCCAAAAATAATAGTAGTATTATTTCCTCCGAAAGCAAATGAATTGGAAAGAGCTGTGCGCAATAGGGTATATCTTACGCCATCGGTTACATAGTCCAAATCGCATAAGGGATCTTCATCGCGGTAATTTATCGTTGGAGGGATAAACCCATTTTGCAAGGAAAGCACGCAAACTATTCCTTCCAAAGCGCCCGCAGCCCCAAGAGTATGCGCGTGCATGGATTTAGTTGAGCTAACGGGAATTAAATAAGCGCGTTTACCAAACACTTCTTTAATTGCTTTTGTCTCCATAACATCGTTAACCGCTGTGGCCGTGCCGTGCGCGTTGATGTAATCAATATTATCGATGGAAAGACCGCTGTCTTTTAGCGCGGCGCGCATGGAGCGAACGGCACCGGAGGCCTGCTCATCAGGCGCAGTCATGTGAAAAGAATCGCAGGTAACACCGTAGCCTAAGATTTCTCCATAAATTTTTGCTCCTCTATTCAAAGCGACATCCAGAGGTTCCAAAACCATTATGGCCGCCGCCTCGCCTAAGGAAAGACCGTTGCGGTCTTTATCAAAAGGCCGGCAGACGTCCGGATCAACAGATTTCAGGGCATTAAAAGCCGCGTAAGTGATCCGGCACATAGGTTCTACTCCACCGGCAATCATGACGGACGCATAATCATTAACAATCAAGTCTCGCGCGTAGCCTATCGCTGTAGCCCCCGCAGAACATGCCGTCATAAACGTTGTTTTGGGCCCCATAAGACCTAAACTGGAAGCAATGCGATCGGCAGAAGAAGCACAATAAACACTCGAAAGCTTAGAAAACCGTGCTTTTCGAACTCCTTTTTTCAACATTTCACCATAAAAGTTTTCCGCTTCCCAAAGTCCGCCGGAACCGCCGCCAACGGCCACTCCCATTTTTTCTTTTATTAGATCCGGTAGAGGATAAAGACCGGCATCGCGTAGTGCTTCGAGAGTGGCGGCACAAGAAAGCATATCCGCTCGCGACATTCTTTTGATCGAGTAATCCTGAGGTATATAATCGCGGACGTTAAAATTCTTGACCTGGCCGCCATTTTTGCTGCGGAATCCAGTTGTATCAAAGAGGTCTATTGCCTCAATGCCGCAAAAACCTTCCTGTAATGCCTGCACAAATTCCGGAATATTATTGGCGATAGCATTTAATGTTCCCAAACCGGTAATAACAATACGTTTACTTTTATTCATTTTAATAAATCAGCATTAACCTTTAGGGCTTGTTTCAGATTAATAAAACTTAAATTGGGCATGAAAAAAAGTCAAGTGAATAACCCTCTACATTAGAGCGTAGAATTTGATTTATAGTCAGACGATGAGTAATATTAGATAACGCTCTCAAAGAGTTGTTCTGTCATAAGCTAAGGACAAAACCATATTCATGGGGAGAAATTTCCAGCAAGACCAAAGAAAAATATATCAATTTCTTTTAATGCCTAGAAGTATTTAAAGCGAAGGCGAAAGATAACCTAATGCAGGCTATCTTTCGCCTCATGCATTTGAATATTAAAATTCCTTTTACCCATATAAAACCGTGGGCACAAAAAGAACAAGATCAGGGAACGATGTAAAAATCATCAGTCCAATCAATTGCAAAATAAGGAAAGGTAAAACACCCCGATAGATATGCCCCCAATTTATACCCTCAATTTTCATGCCCGCTAAATAAAAAAGTGCGTAGCCAAAAGGCGGAGCAAGAAAAGATATTTGCAGATACATAGCAATCATAATCACGAACCAGACCATATCAAATCCCATCAATCGGGCAATGGGCAGGAAAATAGGGAAAGTAAGGAATATTAGACCGACCCAATCAATGAAGCACCCCAGAATAACCAGCAAAATCATCATCACAAAATATAGCCCCCATTTGCTCAGACCGAGAGATGTCAATGTTTCGACAACAGCTGTTCCGCCACCCATGCCTAAAAAAATCCCGGTAAAACAAGAAGCTCCGACCATAATTATTAGAACCATTGTGCTTGCTTTTGCCGTCTGGTAAAGGCAGGCCTTGAATTCTTCCCAGGTAAAACGCCGATAAAGTAAAACTAAGACGAAAGCCAGACTGGCACCGATTCCTGCTGCTTGCGTAGGTGAGGCAAAACCAAAAAATATTGCCCCCATTACGCCTACAATTAAGGCTAAAGGCAGCAGGGAATAAATAATAAAGTCCATTAATCTCTCGCTGAAAGGCATCAGGGCAATTTCTTCCGCGGGTATTGGCGGACCCAGTTCGGGATGGAGACCGCAGCGAATACGTACATACGCCATATAAAGAATGGCCAGAGAAAAACCCGGGACAATAGCAGCAGCCAGAACATTACTTACAGGCAAACCTGCCTGGTCGCCCATGACAACGAGCATGATACTGGGTGGTATCATAAGACCCAGCGTCCCTCCGGCGGCAATCATGCCCATAGTCAGTTCTTTTTGATAACCATAACGCAAAAGCATGGGGCCGGTAAGCAGGCCCACTGTAACAACGGCTGCGCCGACTATTCCAATACAGGCGGCCAACATAATGCAAACAGCCAAAACCGCGACACCTAAACCGCCGCGAATTGGTCCTAGGAAATAGCGTAAAGATTCAAAGAGTCTATCGGCTATGCCGGAAATAGTCAGCAAATTACCCATAAAAATAAACAGCGTAATGGTAACCAACGTAAAGTTGCCCATGATACCTACGAAAATGCGGTCCATAAAGGTATTGAAAAAAGTTGGTCCCATGACAAAAAAACCGAATATAGTTCCCACTCCTCCCAAGACAAAAGCCAATGGATGTCCGAGGAAGAAAAAGATAATGACGGCAAGAAGCATTAAAATCGCAATTAACGTCACACTCATTCGAACACCTCCTCAGATAATTCTGATAATATACGAATTGTCACGATGGACTTTATTACTTCCGACAAACCCTGCAATATTAAGAAAATGGCCGCTAATGGAATGACGAATTTGATAGGATATAAAATCGGCGCCCAGAGACTCCATGATTTTTCGACAACCGACCATGATGAATAAAAATAACTCCAGCCGTAATAAAGCCAAACAAGCATAAATGGAAAAAACAGGATGAGATAACAAATAATTGAAATAACCGCCTGCGTTTTTTGGGATAGATGGCTGGTAAAAAGGTCAATGCGAACATGAGAACCGTAAAGCAACCCATAACCGGCAACCAGCATAAAGTGAGCGCCGAAAATAAAACTGCTTGATTCAAACGTCCAGATTGTGGGTACATTCAATGCCCTTGTAATAAATTCAATGATAATTATTACGGCCAGCGGCACAACGAGCCAGGAAAAAATTCTGCCCGTCCATTCATTGATATTGTCAAGAAAATTAGATAATTTGACTAAGAAATCCCCTCCCATTTTATGTTCCCCTTTTCTTGTGGATTATTTACTATGGTTTGCTGCAGATTAAATCTGCGGCAAACCATACTTAAAAACCTTACTTCAAATTGGGTAATTTAGGCCACTTTGCCGGATTTCGTCCCTGGGCATAAGGTGCTTCGTAATCTCGTGCCTGGCTGAAATCTTTCATGTATTGGAACATGGAAGTCGCAATTTTATCGTAATCGGGATTTTTCAGAGCTTCAGCAGCAATAAATTCCCAGACCCACTCTTCTATCTGATTTAAATCCTTCGTAGAAAACTTGGTAACCTGGGTACCTTTTTCCTGAAACTTTTTAAGAGCCAAAGAATTATCCCATTCAGACAGAGTAGCCATGTTGATGAGATTCTCATATGCGGCGGTTTCAATAATTTTTTTCAAGTCCGGAGGAAGAGCGTTCCAGGCGTCTTTGTTAATCATCACCCCACCAACACTGAAGGGCTGATTCCATCCGGGACCGATGTTATATTTAGTAACTTCAGCCAGACCAAGGCTGAGATCAATATTGGGAGTGTTGAAAGCGGCGGCATCGATAGCTCCGGTGGCCAAGGCCTGAGCAATTTCTGCTGGCTGCGTCATAACCTGAGCGGCACCGGCTTTCTGCAGGACGTAGCCCAGCGCTTTACCAGCCATCCTGATTTTCTTGCCTCTAAGATCAGCCAGGTTTCTGATCGGCACACGGGAACGGATACCCGACGCGATGCATGTAGCGCCGGTAACGAAATAAACCATGTTATATTTACCATACATGTAATTATACATATCATATCCGCCACCATGGATATACCAGTTAATTAGGTCATACTGGGACATAGCCATGGGTAATGATCCTAAAAGATCAAACGCGGAATTTTTATTAGCCCAATAAGTAGCCCAATCCGCTCCCATTTCCGCGGCGCCTTTCGCAACTGTATCAAAAACAGCGGACGTTGGAACAAGTTCTCCTGCCGCATAATCAGTAATTTGCAGGCGGCCGCCGCTGAGCTCATAAATATTTTTAGCAAAGCGTTTTTCGCTTTGAGAGATAGACGAGTATGACGGCCAGCAGGAAACCATCCGCCATTTTATTGTTTGGGCAATGGCCGGAGCAGCAAATATTGTCATGGTCATGAAAACAGCGGCTATAATTGCTACTATGATCCCATAGAATTTTTTCATTCCAAATATCCTCCTTTTAAAAATACATCCTCTTCATTAATTTCACCAGCAAGCATCTGTAATAAAATATATTGTTCCTCCCTATTTTCGCTTTTTCTTTTACAATATATTTAATTTCTTGTGCAAACTGTACTCTTTGCAAAATAATATCCAAAAACTTACTTCAAACCAGGCAACTTGGGAAAAGTATATAGATTACGCCCCAGGGAGTATGGCGCTTCAAAATCGCGGGTTTCGCGATAACCTTTTTGCCACTGGAACATGGAGGTGACAATTTTCTCGTAATCGGGATTTTTCTTTGCCTCCTCCAGAATATATTCCCATGTCCATTCTTCTACCTGTTTCATATCTTTTTCCGACCATTTAAAATTCTGGACTCCTTTACTTTTAAACTTTTCAGGCCAATCAGTTTGATCCCATTGAGCCAGAGAAGTCATAAAGTTATCATTCTCGCCTATGGCAACTTCAATGATTTTCCTTAAATCAGCAGGCAAACTGTCCCAGGCGCCTTTGTTAATGATCACCCCGCTGGCACTAAACGGCTGATTCCATCCCGGACCAATGCAATACTTGGTAACTTCACCCAGACCCATACTCCAATCAATACCAAGATTACTAAATGAAACGCCGTCAACAGTGCCTGCCACTATGGCTTGGGCGATTTCCGCGGGCGCCGTCATAACCTGGACTGCTCCGACTTTCTGCAGGATATAGCCTGACGCTTTACCAACCATTCTAATTTTTTTACCCTTAAGATCGGCCAGACTTCTGATCGGCACGCGAGAACGAATACCCGACGCAGCGCCAACTGCACCCATTAAGTACCAACGCATATTGTATTTCATATAAAGATCGTTTATGAGGTCTTTTCCATTACCATGGTAATACCAGTTTACAAAATCACGCACGGAAAATATCATAGGGTATGATCCTAAAAGATCAAATGCGGAGTTGTTGCCAGCCCAATAGCTGGGATAATCCACGCCCATTTCTGCGGAGCCTTTAGAAACTGTATCAAAAACCGCCACCGATGAAACAAGTTCTCCTGCCGGATGGACAGAAATTTGCAGGCGACCGCCGCTGAGTTCATATATGCTTTTAGCAAGACGAGTGTTACTTTGAAAGATTGCCGAATAAGACGGCCAGACGGAAACAAGTCGCCATTTTACGGTTTGGGCTAAAGCCGAAGCGGTAAATATCGACATTGTCATGAAAACAGCAGCTATAATCAAACCTATGATCCCATGTTTTTTTTTCATTCCAAATGTCTTCCTTTTCCAAAAACGTTATTTTTTTTTAAATACCATTTAAATCACAGCATGCTCACTGGCAAGACAAAAATATTACTTCTTTTCTCCAGTAAAGGTACCGGTTTCCTGTCCTGCAAAATCAATATCTCCGGACATCTTCTTGCCGTCAACCTTGCCTTTATAAACAGTTGTCATTCCACCCAGCGTAAACTTCATTTCAAAGTTTCTTCCTTGAACGGCTCCCGTTACCGACGCCTGTCCAAAACGACCAGAGTAATCACCGGTTAATTTATTGCCCTCTTGCTTCAAAATAAAATCCGGGCTACCCGGGCCGCGTGGCGTTATAACCGACAAATTCCATGTGCCGGTCATATCCACTTTTTCTTTTTCGGCCGCCGGGATCACTGCCGCTACGGCTG